>JACDCH010000529.1 GCA_013694495.1 Acidimicrobiia bacterium
GACGGCCACTCCCCGCCCGGCCTCGGGCGCCTCGGGCAAGCGCACCACGCCGCTGCGGGCCCGGCCGGCCAAGCCGCCGGCGGGCTGAGCGCGATGGCCATCCAGACCGCTCCCGCCGACGGTCGCCTCGGCGACCCCCATGATCCCGACGACGCCCGCATGTCGCTCATGGAGCACCTGACGGAGCTCCGCAACCGCGTCGTCAAGTGCGTCATCGCCGTCGCCGCCGGCGCCCTGCTCGGGTTCGTCTTCTACCAGACGATCTTCGACTTCCTCATCGAGCCCTACCAGCAGCTGTGTTCCACATTCGACGACGGACAGTCGGTCAGCGGCTGCCGCCTGCTCGCCACCGACCCGCTCGAGGGGTTCTCGGTGCGCCTCAAGGTGTCGACCTACGGCGGCATCGCCCTGGCCATGCCCGTGCTGCTGTGGCAGATCTGGCGCTTCGTGGAGCCCGGCCTCTACGCCAAGGAGAAGCGCTACGCCATCCCGTTCGTGCTCTCGGCCCTCGCGCTGTTCGTGCTCGGCGCCGGCATCGCCTACTGGACCCTGCCCAAGGCCCTGGTGTTCCTCACCGAGATCGGCGGCGACAACCTCGCCACCGCCTACTCGCCCTCGAAGTACTTCCAGCTGATCACCTACATGATGCTGGCCTTCGGCGTCGGCTTCGAGTTCCCGATCATCCTCGTGTTCCTGCAGCTCGTCGGGGTGCTGAAGCCCGAGCAGCTCGCCAAGGTGCGCCGCTTCGCCATCGTCGGCATCGCCGTGCTCGTGGCCGTCGCCACGCCGTCGGCCGACCCGATCAGCATGCTCGCCCTCATGGTGCCGATGGTCATCTTCTACGAGGTCTCGATCATCGTGGCGCGCGTGCTCCTGCGCCGTCGGAAGGCGGCCGAAGCGGTCGCCACGTGACGAGATGACGGTCACGGCCGAGGCGGTCCGCGCCCGGTTCGTCGCCCGTCAGCCCTTCCCGCTCGACCGCTTCCAGGTCGACGCGCTGGATGCGCTCGACGCCGGCCGGTCGGTCCTCGTCGCCGCGCCGACCGGCTCGGGCAAGACCGTCGTCGCCGAGTACGCCATCGACCTCGCCCTCGCCGGCGGCGGCAAGGCGTTCTACACGACGCCGATCAAGGCGCTGTCGAACCAGAAGTACGCCGACCTCCGGCGCCGCCTCGGCCCGGGGCGGGTGGGCCTGCTCACCGGCGACAACGCGATCGACGGCGACGCCCCGATCGTGGTGATGACCACCGAGGTGCTCCGCAACATGATCTACGCGGGGTCGCCGGCGCTCGACGGCCTGCGCCACGTGGTGCTCGACGAGGTGCACTACCTGCAGGACCACTACCGGGGACCGGTGTGGGAAGAGGTCATCATCCACGCCCCGCCCCGCGTCGGCCTCGTCTGCCTGTCGGCCACCGTCTCGAACGCCGAGGAGTTCGCCGACTGGATCACCACGGTCCGGGGGCCGTGCACGGCGGTGATCGAGGAGAAGCGGCCCGTCGAGCTGGTGAACCTCTACCTGGTGGGCGACAAGGGGTCGCCCGACCTCCACCTGCTGCCCACGCTCGTCGACGGCCGGCCCAACCCCGAGGCCCACCGCCTCGACGCCGAGACGCTGCGCACGCCCCGGCCGAAGGGCCGGCCCCGTCGGCGCTTCTTCACCCCGAACCGCCTCGAGGTCGTCGACCGGTTGGCCGACGACGACCTCCTCCCGGCGATCTACTTCATCTTCAGCCGGGCGGCGTGCAGCGACGCGATGCACAACTGCCTCGACGCCGGCGTGCGACTGACGACCCCCGACGAGCGCGACCGCATCCGCCATATCGTCGAGGACCGGACGCGAGGCATCGCGGATGACGACCTGCGCGTCCTCGGGCACCCCCGATGGCTGGCGGCCCTGGAGGCTGGCGTCGCCGCCCACCACGCGGGGATGGTGCCGCCGTTCAAGGAGGCGGTCGAGGCCTGCTTCGCCGAGGGCCTCGTCAAGGTCGTGTTCGCCACCGAGACGCTGGCCCTCGGCATCAACATGCCGGCCCGCACGGTGGTGATCGAGAAGCTCAGCAAGTACAACGGCGAGCGCCACGAGGTACTCACGCCGGGCGACTACACGCAGCTCACGGGGCGGGCCGGGCGGCGGGGCATCGACCCCGTCGGGCACGCCGTGGTGCTGTGGTCCCCGTTCGTTCCCTTCGAGCAGGTGGCGGCCCTGGCCTCGAGCCGCAGCTTCCGGCTCAGCTCGGCCTTCCGGCCGACCTACAACATGGCCGCCAACCTCGTCCGCCGCTACGACGCGGGCGAGGCGCACCACCTGCTCAACCTGAGCTTCGCCCAGTACCAGGCCGATGGCTCCGTCGTGTCCATGGAGGCCCGCCTCCAGAAGCGCCAGGCGACGCTGGCCGACCTCGACGCCGCTGCCGTGTGCGGTCGCGGGTCCGTGGAGGAGTACGCCGCCCTCGTCCGGGCCGAGGACGATGCCGGCGCCGCCCTGGGCCCGGGCCGCACGTGGATCGCCCAGGCCCTCCAACGGCTCCGGCCGGGGGACGTGATCGACATCGAAGGACCGAGCGGGCGGGCGGCGGTGCTGTCTGCGGCCCACCGCAAAGGCGAGCGCGACGACGGGATCCGCGTCAAGGCGGTGACGGCTCGGGGGAAGATGGTGACCCTCGACGCCGACGACTTCCATGACGCCCCGGTCGCCGTCGCCCAGGTCGACCTCCCCGAGCCGTACGCGCCGAACACCACGAAGTTCCAACGCGCCGTGGCCGCCCGGATCAACGCGGTGCGCGTTCCCCGCCACCACGCCCGGGGCGACGAGCCCGACACGAGCGCCGTCGACGCCGCCGCCGACGCAATGGCCGCCCACCCCGTGCACGACTGCCCCGACCGCAAGGACCACCTGGTGGCGGCGGGCCGGGCCGGTCGCCTCCGGCGCGAGGTCGCCGAGCTGAAGGAGGCGGTGCAGGGGCGCACCGAATCGCTGGCCCGGCGCTTCGACCGGGTGCTGCGGCTGCTCGAGGCGTGGGGGTACCTCGACGGCTGGACGCTCACCGAGCGGGGCGAGACGCTCGGGCGGCTCTACCACGAGTGCGACCTGCTCGTGGCCGAGTGCCTGCACGAGGGCGTGCTCGACGGTCTCGACCGGTCCGCCGTGGCCGGCCTGGCCTCCGCCTTCGGCTACGAGCACCGCTCGCCCAACCCGGCCCCGGCCCCGTGGTTCTCGTCGTCGACCGTCAGGCGCCGCTTCAGCCGCATGGAGGAGCTGTGCCAGGAGCTCCACGCCGACGAGGAGACCGCCGGGCTGCCGCTCACCCGCCCGCCCGACGCCGGGTTCCTCGCCATCGCCCACGCCTGGGCCGCGGGCCAGGGGCTCGAGGACGTGCTGGAGGACGAGGACGTCACCGCCGGCGACTTCGTCCGGGTCACGAAGCAGCTGATCGACCTGCTGCGTCAGGTCGGCGACATCGCTCCGGTCCCGGCGACGGCGGGAACGGCCCGCGACGCGGCCGAGGCTCTCCACCGCGGCGTGATCGCGGTGAGCTCGGCCCTCACCTCGGTCAGCGGCGGCGACGACGACCCGGCGGCCGAGGTCGAGGTCGAGCGCGAGGTCGCCGACACCGAATGACCGTGCGGAAGGGCGAGCCGTGGGGCGCGCCCGGCGTGCTGCCCGAGGGCGGCGTCGTGGTCCGGTCCGACGCGCAGGCCGCCGACG
>JACDCH010000570.1 GCA_013694495.1 Acidimicrobiia bacterium
GACGGCAGCCGTTCCCGCACACGCGGGGGCGGCTGCCGTCGGCGTTCAGTCGACGGGCCGCGGAACGACCGGGTGCGCGGCAGCTCCTGGCGACCGCAACGACCGAGCGCAGCGAGGGCCACGAAAATCGCCGGAACGGAGCGAAGCGAGTGACGGCGAAGAACTCGACCGCCGGAGGCGCTGGGGTCTGGGGGCGGAGCCCCCAGGCATCGGCCGCAGGGCGACGAAGTCGGCCGAGCACCGCAACGACCGAGCGGAGCGAGGGCTGCCAAACTCGCCGGAACGGAGCGAAGCGAGAGACGGCGAAGTACTCAGATCCCGGCGCCGCGGACGGTGCGGTCGAGGCGGACGAAGTCGCCGTCGTACACCAGGCAGGCGACGCGGCGGTCGCCGGTCGACCAGCCTGCGGTGCCCGGCGCGACGGTGGCGACGTCGAGTCGGGACGCCTCGTAGGCGGCCCCGACGTAGTCGTCGAAGCGCCCGATGCACTCGTCGACGGCGTAGGCGTCGACGACGGCCACGCCCGGGAACGGGATGGCGGGCGACGCCGGGTACTCGAACACGTCGATCACCTCGAGGTCGTGGGGCTGCTCGCACGGCACGGTGGCGAAGGCGGTGACGTCGATCGGGGCGCCGGCCCGGATCAGCCCCACCACGCCGCACTGACCGACCGCGAGCGGCACCTCGGCGGCGGTGGCCCGCTCGATGGTGGTGAGGGGCGCTTCGACGGTCGACGCTGCGCCCGGTTCGCTCGGGGAGTCGTCGGTGCAGGACGCGCCGGCGATGCAGAGAAGGAGCACCCAGCGCCGCATCAGGACCTGTGGATGGAAGACCGGGCGCAGGCTCACCGCCGCAGGTCCTTCCTGCATCTCCATTCGATTCCGGGGTCCGGCGAGGGGGGCTTCGCCGAGGAGGTCCGGACCCACTCCATCTCAGTAGTTGGCGGGCAGCAGGCGGGAGAAGTTCTCGAAGAGGAAGAACAGGGCGACGAGGAACGGCAGGATCCCGACGAGGTACGACGGCCACTTGAGCCGCCGGCGCCAGCGCCCGATGGCCCAGGCGAGCAGCCAGATCACGGCGGCCACGGCCGCCCAGAAGATCGCCGGCCACGCCCCGGCCCGCTCACCGTCGAGGGCGGCCTCCTCGAAGGCGGCCGGCGCGTCGTCGTCGGGCGCCGCCGGGCGGCTCACGGTCACTGCCGGCTCGCCGACCAGCTCGGCGGCGATGATGATCCGCTGGCGGGCCGAGTAGCGCGGGTGGCACGCCGTCAGCGTCAGGACGTTCGCCTCGGCGACGCCGTCGCCGTCGAAGTCCCAGTGGTCGGCGTCGAGCACCTCGACGCGATCCGGGGCCACGATCTGCGGCGCGATGCCCACCAGGTACGTGAACTCGCCCTGGACCGTGGTGATGACGATCTCGTCGCCGACCTCGAGCTGGTCGACGTTGGCGAACGGGGCCCCGTACGTGGTGCGGTGCCCGGCGATGGCGCTGTTGCCGGTCTGGCCGGGGAGCGGCGTTTCCGGGTAGTGCCCGGGGCCCTCCTTGAGGTCCGACACGCCGACGCCCTCGACGAACGTGAAGTCGACGCCGATGCGGGGGATCCGGATCTGCCCGGCGACGTCGCCCCGGGCGGGGAGGAGCTCCGGCGGAAGCGTGTCGACCGTGGTGGCGGGGAGCCGGCTGGTCGGCGTCGTGGGGTCCGTGGTGGGGGGCGGCGCCGTGGTGCTCGTGGTGTCGACGACCGCCCCGCTGGCCTGCTCCAGCAGTTCCTGGAACTCGGCATCGAGGCGCTCCTGGGCCTGGGCGGTCCGGACGCCGGTGCCCCACAGCTGGTAGGTGACGAACAGGAGGATGAGGACGCCGGCGGTGATCATCGTGCGGCCGACCGCGCCGAGGATGCGCGCGTAGAGGAGCCCCCGTTCCCGCTTGCGCCGCGCCCGGTCAACGTTGCTGGCGCGGTCGACCACGATGCAGGAACGTAGTGCCGGTCGCGACCAGAACCCGGGCGGAGGCCGCCGGTAGCCTCAGCTGCCCCCATGGAGCCGCTCATCACCTTTCGCGCGGCCGTCGCCCTCCTCGGGCGGTTCCCGGTCCTCGCCGGCGTCGACCTCACCGTCGCAGCGGGCGAGATCGTGCTGCTCCAGGGGGCGAACGGCGCCGGAAAGACGTCGCTCCTGCGGGCCTGTGCCGGCCTGCTGCCCGTCGCCGCCGGCGACGCGAGGGTGCTCGGCCACGACCTCCGCGAGCCCGCCGAACGCCGCGCCGTGCGGCGCCGGGTCGGGCTCCTGGGCCACGCCACCGGCCTCTACGACGACCTGACGGTGGCCGACAACGTGCGGTTCTGGGCCCGCGCCGCCGGCGCCGGGGC
>JACDCH010000581.1 GCA_013694495.1 Acidimicrobiia bacterium
ACGTCGTTCCTCGCCGGCCAGACCCTGGCCGACCTGCTGCTCGACCGGACGAGCGCGCGCCTCACGCTGCCGTGGGTGGGGCACGAGTCGCGCCGATGGGAGCCCGAGCCGCTCCGCTGGGCCGGCATCAACGCCGGCCTCGCCCTGACGAAGTCGATCGACGGCGCCGAGGCGTCGGGCCGCGACCCGAAGCTCCGTTCGCGCGCCCAGCGCGCGGTCCTCGGCCGATGACCTCCTGCGATCCCAGCCGGTCAGGGCCCGCCGGCAACGTGGGCGGCGGCGAGGCCGGTGAGGAAGGCGGCGACGTTGGCGCCGAGGGCGTCGACGGCGTAGCCGCCCTCCATCGTGACGACGGTCGGCAGGCCGAGGGCGCCGATGGCGGCGCCAACGCCCGGGAAGTCGGAGGTGGTGAGGCGGAAGCGCGAGATGGGATCACCCTCGTAGGTGTCGACGCCCAGGGGCACGACGAGCGCGTCGGCGCCGAAGGCCCGGACCTCGCCGAGGGCGGCCTCGAGGGCCTCGGCCCACGCGTCGATCGCCGTGCCCGAGGGCAGGGGGAAGTTGCGGTTGCGGCCGCTCGGCCCGACCTCCGACGCGTAGCCGGCGAAGTAGGGGTACTCCTGGCGGGGGTCGGCGTGGATCGACAGGGTCAGCACGTCGTCGCGCGCCCAGAAGATGCCTTGCGTGCCGTTGCCGTGGTGGTAGTCGACGTCGAGCACCACCACCCGGCCGGCGCCGCTGTCGCGCAGCACCTGGGCTGCAACGGCGGCGTTGTTGAGGAAGCAGTAGCCGCCCATCTGGTCGGCGTAGGCGTGGTGCCCAGGCGGGCGGCACAGCGCGAAGGCGAGCCGCTCGACGCCTTCGGCCACGACCAGCGCGGCGGTGCGGGCGCACCGGGCCGCAGCCGTCGCTGCCGCCCAGGTGCCGGACGTCACCGGCGTGCCGGCGTCGAAGCTCCAGTAGCCGAGGCGGCCGTCGATCGCCTCCGGCTCCGGACCCTGGAGGCCGCGGGCCGGCCAGCACAGCGGCAGGGCGTCGCCGTCGTGGCCCTCGGCCAGCCACTGGCGGTGGGCGCCCTCGAGGAAGTCGAGGTAGCGAGGCTCGTGCACCCGCTCGAGCGCAGCGCGATCGGCCGGGCCGTCGGGGTCGGGCTCGACGACCGCGCCGAGGCCGGCCGCCCGGACGGCCGTCAGCACCTGCTCGGCTCGGGCCGGGACCTCCACCGCGGGGAGCATCTGGCCGTCGATGAGCTCCGCTCTGGCGTGGTGCTGCGCGTGGTCGGGCGAGAAGACCGTCAACATCAGAAGGAGCTTCGCTCATGAGGATCCTCGTCGTGGGCAGCGGGGGCGTCGGCTCGGCGTTCGCCCGCATCGCCCGGCGCCGGCCGTTCTTCGAGGCCTGCGTCCTCGCCGACCTCGACGGGGCCCGGGCCCGGGCGGCCGCCGACTCGACCGGTGATCCACGCTTCACCGCAGCCGCCCTCGACGCGTCCGACCGCGCTGCCGTGGCTGCGTGCATCACCGCGCAACGCTGCGACGTCGTGCTCAACGCCGCCGACCCCCGCGTCGTCATGCCCATCTTCGGCGGCGCCTTCGACGCCGGCGCCACGTACCTCGACATGGCCATGTCGCTGTCGCAGCCGCACCCCGAGCAGCCCCACGCCCTTCCCGGCGTGAAGCTCGGCGACGAGCAGTTCGCCGTGGCCGCCGACTGGGAGGAGCGGGGCCAGCTCGCGCTGGTGGGCATGGGCGTCGAGCCCGGGCTCTCCGACGTGTTCGCCCGCTATGCGGCCGACGAGCTCTTCTCGTCGATCACCGAGGTCGGCGTGCGCGACGGCGCCGACCTCGTCGTCGACGGCTACGCGTTCGCTCCGACGTTCTCCATCTGGACGACGATCGAGGAGTGCCTCAACCCACCCGTGGTGTGGGAGCGCGACCGCGGCTGGTTCACGACGCCGCCGTTCAGCGAGCCCGAGGTGTTCCGCTTCCCCGAGGGGATCGGCGACGTCGCCTGCGTCAACGTGGAGCACGAGGAGGTGCTGCTGATCCCGCGGTGGGTCGACTGCGACAGGGTCACGTTCAAGTACGGCCTCGGCGACGAGTTCATCGAGGTGCTGCAGGTGCTGCACAAGGTCGGCCTCGACCGCACGACGCCGGTCGACGTGCGGGGCGCCTCGGTGTCGCCGCGCGACGTCGTCGCCGCCTGCCTTCCCGACCCCGCCACCCTCGGCGACCGCATGCGGGGCAAGACGTGCGCGGGCACGTGGGTCACGGGCACCGGCACCGACGGGCGACCCCGGGAGGTGTACCTGTTCCACATCGCCGACAACGAGGAGACCATGGCGCGGGACGGGAGCCAGGCGGTCGTGTGGCAGACCGCCATCAACCCCGTGATCGCCCTCGAGCTGCTGGCCGGCGGCGCCTGGTCCGGCGCCGGCGTGCTCGGTCCCGAGGCCCTGCCGCCCCGCCCGTTCCTCGACCTGCTCGTCGACCACGACTCACCCTGGGGGATCGATGAGCGGTAGCGCGATCGGGGTCCGACGACGGAATCCGTCGCCGACCGCGGTCCATCCGATCGAAACGATCGCCGGAACCGCGTGGGCTACCGTCCCCGTCGACCGGCCGTCCGAGCGGTCGTCGGCCCGGGGCGAAGGAGGTGACCGCACGAGTGGAGGGCGATGAGGTCATCCAGCTCCGAGGGGTCGCCAAGCACTTCGGTGCCGCCGTCGCCGTGCACGAGGCCTCCTTCGGCATCCGGCGCGGGGAGTTCTTCTCGATGCTGGGGCCTTCGGGCTGCGGCAAGACCACGACCCTGCGGATGATCGCCGGGTTCGAGTCGCCGACGGCGGGCCAGATCCTCCTCGAGGGCGTCGACGTCTCCCGGACGCCGCCCTACCGGCGCAACGTCAACACCGTCTTCCAGCAGTACGCGCTCTTCCCCCACATGACGGTGGCGGAGAACGTGGCCTTCGGGCTCAAGAGCCGCAAGGTCGGCGGGAGCGAGATCACGGCGCGGGTGGCCGAGATGCTCGACGTGGTCCGCATGGCCGACTTCGCCGCCCGCAAGCCGGCGCAGCTCTCGGGCGGCCAGCAGCAGCGCGTCGCGCTGGCTCGGGCGCTCGTGAACCGACCGGCCGCCCTCCTGCTCGACGAGCCCCTCGCCGCCCTCGACCTGAAGCTCCGGCAGGCGATGCAGCTCGAGCTCAAGCGCATCCAGCGCGACACCGGCGGCACGTTCGTCTTCGTGACCCACGACCAGCAGGAGGCGCTCACGATGTCCGACCGCGTCGCGGTGATGAGCGACGGCTGGGTCGAGCAGATCGGGACGCCCGAGGAGATCTACCACCGGCCCACCACCGCCTTCGTCGCCGGCTTCATCGGCGAGGCCAACCTCCTGTCGGGCCTGGCCGGCGACGGCCGGCTCCTGATGGTCCGCCCCGAACGGATCCGCCTGGAGCGCCGGCCGCCGGCCGCCCCGGACGCCGGGATCGGCGGCACCGTCCAGGAGATCATCTTCCGGGGGTCGACCACCCACGTGAGCCTGGCGTCCACCGCCGGCCCGATCGTGGCCAACATCACCGACGGCGCCGCCCTCGGGGACATGCGCCCCGGCGCCGAGGTCTGGGCCGTGTGGGAGGCCAGCGCCGCCTATCCCGTGCCCGCCACCCGCGACGCCGACGACCTCGACGATGCCGAGCCCGACGATCCCCACCGCACCGACGCGACCGACCCCTCGAACGGAGAACTTCCATGACTCCTCGCCCCACGCCCCCCGCCCGCCGCACCGGTCGTCCGGTGCCCCTCGGTCGCCGTGCCTTCCTGGGCCGCGTCGCCGTGCTCGGCGGCGCCGGCCTCCTCGGGCCGGGCTTGCTCGCCGCCTGCGGGAGCGATGACGACACCGCCGGCGGTGGCGACGGTGGCGGCACGGCCAGCGGCGGCGGCGGGGGTGGCGGGGGCGACGTCCTGCGCTTCGACAACTGGCCGGGCTACATCGACGAGGAGACCGAGGCCCTCTTCGCCGAGGAGAGCGGCATCGACTTCACCTACACCGAGGCGTTCAACGACAACAACGAGTACTTCGCCCGGGTCCAGTCCGACCTGGCGGCCGGGCGCGACATCGGCGCCGACATCATCGCCCCGACCAACTGGATGGCGGCCCGGCTCATCGGCCTCGAGTACGTGCAGGAGCTCCCGCTCGACGCCGTCCCGAACGCGTCGAACCTCGTCGCCGCGTTGCAGAACCCGGCCTGGGACCCGACCGGCGCCTTCACGCTGCCCTGGCAGTCGGGCATGACCGGCATCGCCTACAACATCGCCGAGACCGGGCGCGAGCTGACGAGCATGGAGGACCTGTTCGACCCCGCCTTCTCCGGCCGCATCGGGATGCTCACGGAGATGCGGGACACGATCGGCCTGCTGCTCCTGGCCGAGGGCATCGACCCGGCCGAGGCGTCGTTCGACGATGCCACCGGCGCGTTCGACCGCCTACAGGCCGCCAAGGACGACGGCACGATCCGCCAGTTCACCGGCAACGACTACATGGACGACCTCGCCTCGGGGAACTTCGTCGCCTGCATCGGCTGGTCGGGCGACATCGGCCAGCTCGCCCTCGACAACCCCGACCTCCGCTTCGCCATCCCGGACGAGGGCGGCATGCAGTGGTCCGACGTGATGGCGATCCCGGTCGCGGCGCCCAACACCGCCGCCGCGGCCGAGTGGATGAACTACGTCTACGACCCGGAGAACGCCGCCCGGATCACCGCCTTCGTCGGCTACAACTCGCCGGTCGAGGGGGTGCGCGACATCCTCGCCGACGACCCGGAGACGGCGTCGATGGCCGAGAGCCCGTTGCTCTTCCCCGACGACGAGACCCTCTCCCGGCTGCACGTCTTCAAGACGCTGGAGGAGGAAGAGGAGGCCGCCTTCGACGCGCGCTTCTCCGAGATCATCGGCGCCTGAGGCGGGGCGGACGGTCGAGGCAGGGGCGGAGGGGAAGTGGCCGCAGCCGATCAGGGCGACCGGTCGCGACGACGGGGCGGCCTCGTCCCGTACGCCCTCCTCACACCGGGCGTGCTGTGGCTGGCGCTGTTCTTCCTGGTGCCGATGTTCACGCTGTTCCGCACGGCGCTGTCGGTGAAGGAGAGCCGCTTCGACCTCGAGCCGACGTTCTCGTGGCGGTGGGCGAACTTCACCGAGTCGATCTCGACGTACTCGAGCCAGTTCACGCGCTCGTTCCTGTACGCCGGCGCCGCCACCGTGCTGTGCATCGCCATCGGCTACCCGATCGCCTACGTGATCGCGGTGCGGGGCGGCCGCTGGCGCAACGTACTGCTCGGGCTCGTCGTGATCCCCTTCTTCACCTCGTACCTCATCCGCACGCTGGCGTGGCAGACCGTGCTGAACGACGACGGCCCGGTGCTGTCCTTGCTCGATGCGGTCAACCTGCTGGGCCCGCTCGACCAGATCGGGCTCGTGCAGAACGGTCGCCTGCTCGCCACCAACGTCGCCGTGATCGGCGGGCTCACGTACAACTTCCTGCCGTTCATGATCCTGCCGATCTACGTGAGCCTCGAGAAGATCGACCTGCGCCTGCTCGACGCCGCCCGCGACCTCTACGCCAACGGCTGGCAGGGGTTCCGGCGGGTCACCTTGCCGCTGACGCTCCCAGGTGTCTTCGCCGGAACGCTGCTCACGTTCATCCCCGCCGCCGGCGACTTCGTGAACGCCAAGTTCCTGGGCGGACCCAACCAGACGATGATCGGCACGGGCGTCCAGGACCGATTCCTCGTCCAACTCGACTACCCCACGGCCGCCGCGTTGTCGTTCGTGCTCATGGCGATCATCACCGCCGGGGTGCTCCTCTACGCCCGTCTGCTGGGCACCGAGGACTTGATCTGATGGTGGGCGACGCGCACCGGGCGCCCGAGACCGCGGCGGGCCGGCTCGGCCGCCGGTTGCTCACCGGGTGGGCCGTGCTGGGCTTCGTCTACCTGTTCATCCCGATCGCCGTGATCGTCGGCTACTCGTTCAACGACCCGGCGGGGAAGTTCAACATCATCTGGCGGCGCTTCACGTTCGACAACTGGGCCCACGCGTTCGAGCGGGGCCCGCTCACCGAGGCGATGGTGCGGTCGCTGCAGATCGCCGGCATCGCCGCCATCGCCGCCACCGTGCTCGGCGGCCTCGTCGCGCTGGCCCTGGCCCGCTACCGGTTCCGGGGTGGCGCGCTCATCGAGATCCTGCTCGTCCTGCCGCTCACCACGCCCGAGATCGTGCTCGGCGCCTCGCTGCTGTCACTGTTCATCGACCTCGATCAGCAGCGCGGCTTCTGGACGATCGTGATCGCTCACGTGCTGTTCTGCACGTCGTTCGTGGCCCTCACGATCAAGGCTCGCATCCGCGGCTTCGACTGGACGCTCGAGGACGCGGCCATGGACCTCGGCGCCCCACCGTGGCGCACGTTCAGCCGGGTCACGCTGCCACTCATCATGCCCGGGATCCTCGCGGCCGCGCTCCTGTCGTTCGCCCTGTCGATCGACGACTTCATCATCACGTTCTTCAATGCCGGGACGACCGAGACGTTCCCCCTGCGCATCTTCGGCGCCTCCCGCAACGAGATCTCGCCGCAGATCAACGTGCTGGCCACCGTCGTGCTGCTGGCGAGCGTGGCGTTGCTCCTCGCCGGCGTCGCCGCCCGGGCCCGGGTCGAGGGCCGCCCCGTGGTGGTGCTCACCGATACCGACGGCTGACCTTCGCGAGGGCGACGGCCGACGCCACCAGTAGTTCGACCGCGTCGGCGAACGACGTGGCCGGGACGTGGCCGGGGTCGATGACCTCCTGGCGGTTCAGGTCATGGTCGAGGGCGAAGAGCATGGCGCCGATGAGCCCCGCCGGCGCGGCGGCCTCGACACCGGCGCCGGCCCGCCGGAGCACTGCGTGGGCGGCGGCGGCGTACTGCTCCCGCACGCGCTGCTCGTGGCGGGCCAGGCGGCGGCGGGCGGCCGGGGTGCGGAGGGCGAAGATCCGGAACTCGTCGTAGAGCAGGATCCACTGGCGGCGCACGGCCGGCGGGTGGCGCCGGAGCCAGCCGGGCGACCGGAGCATGGCGACCAGGGCAGCGTCGTCCTCAGCCCCGGCGACGAGGCGCGGGAACGTCGCGGCGACGCCGCCGCGCTGGGTCTGGTGCGCTTACTCGGTGAGCTCATCGACGAGCCCTCCCGCCGGCACCCGGACGGACTCATCAGCGCCCTGGTGGCCGTCCGGGATGCCGACGACCGGCTCACCCGCGACGAAGTGACCGCCCTGACCGCGCTCCTGCTCGTCGCCGGCTTCGAGACCACCATGAACCTCGTCGGCAACGGCCTCCTCGCCCTCCTGCGGGCGCCCGAGCAGCTGGCCCGGGTGCGCGACGGCGACGTCGACCCCCATGTCGCCGTCGAGGAGCTCCTCCGCTACGACGGACCGGTGCAGATCACCCAGCGGGTCCCGCTCGTCGACGTGTGCATCGACGGCCAGGACATCCCGTGCCGGCGACCGCCCCGACGAGCTCGATGTCGGCCGCGACCCGAACCCGCCCCTCGCGTTCTCGTCCGGCATCCACCACTGCCTCGGCGCCGCTCTCGCCCGCCTCGAAGCGGCGACCCTCCTCCCCGCCCTGCTCCGCGAGCTGCCCGACCTCCGCCTGGCGGCGAAGCCCCAGTGGCGCGACACCTTCGTCCTCCGCGGCCTCACCGCCCTCCCCGTCGCCTGGCGGCAGTGACGAGAAGGTCAAGGGCGCGACGGAGGCGGCGCTGGTCGACGGCACGTCTGCCGTGCCTGGACCTACGTGCGCCAACCCGTCCTGTGTGCGCTCGTCCGGCTGTGGTGCGGTTCCGCGCCCGCACAACGGCTGAGCGCGCGCTCGACCGGGGCGTCGAGACCGGAGGGTGTGTACATGACCCGTCGGTCCTGCTGGCACCCTCCGGTTGTCGGCCGGTCGGTCAGGCGAGCTCGACGAGGTCGAGGAGGTCGTCGGACCAGTGGTCGAGGTCGCCGTCGGGCATCAGGAGCGCACGGTCAGGGGCGAGGTCGCGAACGAAGCCGGCGTCGTGGCTGACGATGACCATCGTGCCCGGCCAGCTGGCGAGGGCGACAGCGACGGCCTGGCGCGACGGCGGGTCGAGGTTGTTGGTGGGCTCGTCGAGCAGGAGGAGGTTGCGGCGGCCGGCCACGAGCAGGGCCAGGGCGAGCTTCGTCTTCTCGCCGCCGCTGAGCGTGCCGGCGTCCTGGTGGACCTTGTCGCCGGTGAGGCCGAACATCCCGAGCAGCCGTCGACCTTCCTCGACGCTCATGCCGAGGCCGGCGTCGCGCATGTGGTCGAGCAGCGAGCGGCCCGACTCGATGCCCTCGTGCTCCTGGGCGTAGTAGCCGACCGACACCTGGTGGCCCCACTCGACGGCGCCCGAGTCAAGCTCGGACGTGCCGGCCAGGATGCGCAGCAGCGACGTCTTGCCGGCGCCGTTGAGGCCGAGCACGAGCAGCCGCTCGCCCCGCCCCACGGTGAATTCGACGCCGGTGAACACGGCCGGCAACCCGCCGTAGGACTTGCTCAGGTCGGTGACGGTGAGGGCCGTGCGGCCCGACGGCGGCGGCTCGGGCAGGCGCAGCCGCAGCGTCCGCTTGGCCGACGGACCCTCGATGCCCTCGTTCTTGATGCGGGCGATGCGGGTCTCGAGCGAGTTGGCGAACGCCGCCTTCGACTGCTTCGCCCCCCACCGGTCGACGAGGGTCTGGAGCCGGTTGACCTCGGCCTGCTGGCGGGCCGCGACCTTGGCCTGCCGGGCCTCGTCGGCGGCGCGGGCCGTGACGTACTGGGTGTACGTGCCCTTGTACTCGACGATCTGGCCGACGTCGGCCTCGGCGCCGCGGTCGAGGTGGAGCACCCGGGTGATGGCGTCGTCGAGCAGCTCGATGTCGTGGCTCACCACCACGAGGGCGCCGCGGTAGGAGCGCATGTAGCCGAGGAGCCAGTCCCGGGCGTCGTTGTCGAGGTGGTTCGTGGGCTCGTCGAGCATCAGCAGGTCGGTGCCGGCGAACAGGATCCGGGCCAGCTCGACGCGCCGCTTCTCGCCGCCCGACAGGACCCCGACGGAACGCTCGGCCCGGTCGGCGGCCAGGCCGAGGCCGGCGAGCAGGCGGCGGGCCTCCGACTCGGCGGCGTAGCCCCCGGCATGCTCGAAGTCGTCGTGGGCCCGGCTGTAGCGGGCGACCACGGACTCGTCGCCGGGGCGCTCCTCCATCGCGAGGAGCAGCTTCTCCACCCGGGCGCCGATCTCGTCGAGGCCCCGTCCACCGAGAACCCGGGTGACGGGGGTGACGTCGTCGGGCACGCCGTCGAGGCGGGGATCCTGCGGGAGGTAGCCGAACGCCTCCGGCCGGTGCACCGCACCGGCCTTCGGATCGGCCATGCCGCCGAGCACCTTCAGGAGGGACGTCTTGCCCGCGCCGTTGCGTCCGACGAGGCCGACGGTGTCGCCGGCGCGCACGGTGAAGGCGGCGCCCTCGACGACGAGGGTGCCCCCGATCTCCACCGAGAGGTTCCGGACGGCCAACACGGCCGTCAAGGATGGACCGTCAGACTCCCGATGGCACAACGCGTTGCCGGCGCGCGCCCAGGGCCTCGAGCACCACGCCGGCCGCGAC
>JACDCH010000583.1 GCA_013694495.1 Acidimicrobiia bacterium
CGTGCGGTCTGCTCACGCAGGACCGCGCCGAGACGGTCATCGGCGCCGGGAACGACGAGGTGTTCGTCGTCGACGCCCAGAACAGCGAGACGCACTGCCTCTACAACAGCCTGGTCCGCTCCGGCGACTCGTTGAACGGCGGCAACCTCGACCTGGAACTCGTCGACGGCGCCCCGTTCCCCGACCCCGGGGCCGACGACGACGTCCTCGACATCGGCGATGAGGCCTTCGCCCACGCGAACGAGGACCGCGTCCTCACCGTGCGGGCCCGCGTCGGCACGATCGTCATGACGTTGTTCGTGCAACCGAGCACCAACAACCCCGAGGTCACCGTGGCCTCGGCCCGCGACGACCTCATCGCCGTCGCCGAGGAGATCGCGGCCGAGATCGAAGGGGGCTGAGCCCGGCCGCTCGCTCGCTCGTGCGCCGGCGGCGGATGTAGCCGACCCTGCTGCCCCACACCCCGCAGGCGCGACGGAGACCGAGACCGGCTGGGCGGTCGACCGGGTCGCGCCGGGAGAGCCCGAGACGCGGAGACCACCGACGAGTTCCTGCGGCCGTCGAGGAACGCGACACGAGCGGCTGGACGGACGTCGAGATCCTCCCGGCCAGCGCAACCACGAGCCCGAACCGTTGGTCACCGGGCGCACCGCCTTCCAGATCCAGGCGGCCCGCTCGCCAACGCCACCGACGAGCAGCTCGCGGAGCGGCTCGAGACGACCGCGGCGCGACTCGAGGCCGCACCGAGGTGCGACCCGCAGGTTCCGAGCGTCGATCGACGGACGTCGCCGCGTCGGCGAGCGGCTGCAGGAGTCGGCGGCGGGTCCGCGCCGCCGGCCCCCGCTGTGCCGCGAGGGGCCCCTCCTCAGTTGAGGAAGGACTCGTCGGTGGGGTAGTTGCCGCCGGCCACGAGCTCGGCGTCGTAGCCGCCGACGCCGCCGCCGAGGAGGATGTCCCAGGCGGTGACGTGGCGGGCCTCGGCGCCGCCGATGCCCATGAGGGCCTGGCGCAGGACGGGCAGGCTCAGAAGGGGGACGGCCGACACGTAGGTCGCGGCCGCCTGGTGCTCGAGCCCTCGGGCGATGCCGCCGATGGTCGGCACGTCGGCGGCGAGGAGCGCGGCCTCGTCGGGCAGCGTGATCGCCGAGAAGAGCTGGTCTTCGGGGATGGTGTCGGCACCGTTCGAGGTGAGCACGGCGTTCAGGGCCTGGGCATGCTGCGCGTGGTGGTCGGCGAACGTCGTCGCCGCCTCCACGATCTCGGGCGAGAGCTCGGCCCCCCGGAGGGTGGCCACCGCGGTGTAGGCGGCGACCGCGGTGTTCTCGATCTGGATCGCCGCGGTCGCCAGACCGACGTCGTCCGCGGTGGGCCCGGCGGCGGCCTCGGTGGTCGTGGTCGTCTCGCCGGCCGTGGTGGCCGTGGTGCCCTCGGTCGCCGGCACGGTGCCGGTCTCGGCTGCGCCCGGTGGCGCCTCGTCGCTGCCGCAGGCCACGAAGGCGGCGGCGCCCACGACGGTGAGCCCGCTGGTGCGCAGGAAGGCGCGGCGGCTGGGGACGCCGAGGAAGGCGGCCTTGTCAGCGGTGCCGAGCATGCCGCTGTCCTCGCTGTCGGCCGAGAAGTAGCGCTCGAGCACCTCGGTGAAGCGGGGCATCGCGGCCCGGTTGGCCTCGTCGGCGGAGCGTACGGCTCGCCGGAACTCGTCGCGGTTGTAGTCCATGTTCATGTCCTGTGACCTCAACCGAGCGGGAGGGCGAGGCCCTCGGTGATGAAGGGCGGGTTCCGGTCGTCGATCGGCTTACCCAGCGCGGTGGCGAGCACGGTGGCGTGCTGGGCCTCGACGGGCAGGATCTGGGCGACGGCGAGCGCTGCATCGGGGAGCGTGAGCACACCCAGCGCGGCGTAGTAGGTGGAGGCCGCGGCCTCCTCCAGCGTGAGGGCGATCTCGAGCAGGGCCGGCACGTCGGCCGCCTCCTCGATCATCGGGCCGAACTGGGCCAGCAGGTCCTCGTTGGCCGTGTTGTTCTCCTCGGCGCCGACCTGGGACAGCAGCCCGTTGAAGGTCGCCGCATGGGCCTGGTGGTGGCCGAGGAACACGGTGGCCAGCGCGATGGTGGCCTCGTCGAGGAGCCCCCGGCCGGCAGCGGCCTCGTAGGCACCCACGGCGGCGAGCTCGACGCCGGCGGCGAACTGCGCCGCGCCGATGTCCGGGACGTCTTCCTGAGCGGCGGCCCGGCCCATGAGCCAGGTCATGTTGGCGCCCACGCCGACCAGCGCCGCACCGGCGCCGGCCTGCTTGAGGAACCGACGACGGGCGAGCGACAGCTTCCTGCCGGTCTCGCCGAAGTGCACCTCCTCGAGCTCTTCTCCGAGTGTGCGCATCGACTCCTGGTGGACGTCGTCGACGTCGGCCACGAGCGAGTGGAGCTCGTGCTGTGTGATCTCCACGCAACGACCTCTCTTCTGTTTCGGGCGGCTCGTCATCCGACGGTGACAGTGCCGCGCATGGTGTTGTGGATGCCGCAGATGAACTCGTAGGTCCCCGCGGCGGGGAAGCTGCACGTCGAGCTGTCGTCGGTCGCGAGGTTCTCGGGCGCTCGGGCCGCAGCGTCGGGCCCGACGGTCTCCCAGGCTCGCTCGCCGCCCTCGCGCTCCTCGGACCAGACCGAGTGCGGGAAGTCGTCGGTGTTCGCGAACGTGACGGAGCCGCCGGCGGCGACCTCGGCCGGCGTCGGCACGAAGAGGAAGTCGGCGATCTCCACGACGGTGTCGCCGCCTTCACCGGCGACGCACTCGACGGTGGTGGGCTCCGCGGCGCCGGCGTCCATCGGGGCCGCAGCGTCTGTGGCGTCGGTGGCCGGGGTCACTGCCTCGGGCGCCGAGGCATCGGGGGTCGAGGCGGTGTCGGCATCGTCGTCGCCGCAGGCGCCGAGCGCGAGCGCTCCGGCGAGCAGGAGCGCGGTGGAGGCGCAGAGGTTGCGGAGCGACGGCACGACCGCTCTACGCCGCCGCCCGCCGACCCGGATGGATGACCCACGCCGTCAGAAATCGAACGCTGACAGCTCGGGGATCCAGCCGGCCGCCCGTTCGATCGCCTGCGCCCACCGGGCGCGATCGGTCGGCGGCCCGGGCTCGACCACCAGCGCCGGTCGCCACGTGCTGGCCGCCTCGACCAGCGACCCCCACGTTCCGATGGCGAGCCCGGCGAGGAAGGCGGCGCCCAGCGTCGTGGCCTCGAGGACGGGCGATACCTCGACCCGGCGTTGCGTGGCGTCGGCGAGGGCCTGGACGAACGTCGGGTTGGCGGCCATCCCGCCGTCGATCCGCAGCACATCGATGGGGTGGCCGCCGTCGGCGGCCGCGGCCTCGACGAGGTCGGCGCCCCGGTGGGCGATCCCCTCGAGCACCGCCCGCACGACGTGAGCGGCGGTGGTGCCCCGCGTGATGCCGAGCAACGTGCCCCGGGCGCCGTAGTCCCACTGCGGCGTGCCGAGGCCGAGGAGGGCCGGCACGTACCAGGCGCCGCCGCTGTCGGGCACCGACGCCGCGACCTCATGGCTGGCCTCCGCCGTGGCGAGCAGCCCGAGGTCGTCGCGCAGCCACTCGATGTTCGTGCCGGCCGAGAGCATCACGGCCTCGATGCCCCATGTCGTCGCGCCGGCCACCCGGCGGGCGACGATCGGGAAGCAGCCGGCGCGGCCGCGAGGATGGAAGTCGGGCCGGGCGGGGCCGAGGACCATGTCGAGCATGCCGCCCGTGCCGAAGGTGATCTTGGCCACGCCCGGTTCGATGCAGCCCTGGCCGAGCAGCGACGCCTGCTGGTCGCCGGCCATGCCGGCGATCGGGGGTGACCCGTCGAGCGCCGAGGCCGCGCCGACGACGCCGGACGAGTCGACGATCGCGGGCAGGCACCCGGCCGGGATGCGCAGCGCGGCGAGCACGCCGGGGTCCCAGGCGTCGCCGGCGGCGGACGTGAGCCCCGTCACCCCGGCGTTGGTGGCGTCGGTGACGTGCAGTGCGCCGCCGGACAGCACCCAGGCGATCCAGGTGTCGACGGTGCCGAAGCACAGGTCGCGGGAGCGGTCGGGGTCGTGCTCGTCGAGGAGGTGGCTCAGCTTCGTGGCCGACGCGTTGGGGGCGATGCGGTAGCCCTGCTCGCGCACGGCCAGGCAGGCGCCGATCGTGCGGAGGTCCTGCCAGCCGAGCGCGGGGCCGACAGGCTCGCCGGTGGCGCGGTCCCAGACGACGGTGGACGCCCGCTGGTTGGCGATGCCCACGGCGGCCACCGGCCCACCGGTGGACAGCGCGGCGCCGGCGACCTCGAAAGCGGCGTCGGCCAGCGCCCTGGCGTCGAACTCGACGAGGCCGTCCATCGGCGAGTCCGGGAGCGTCGCCCGCCGGTGCTCGTGGGCGACGGTGCCGTCGGCGGCGACGATCGAGCCCCGCACCGACGAGGTGCCGATATCGACGACGAGGATCGGTCCGCTCATCGTGGTGACGCAGCCCGGCGGCCCGAGAGCCAGCCGCCGACCAGGCCGATGTTGGCGGCGAGGAGACCGTTGAAGATCAGGGCGACGGGGCTGACCGACTCGTCCTGCACGAGCTGTACGACGACGGAGATGGCCTGGGCGATGGCGAAGCCGGTGAAGGCGGCGATGGCACCGTGGGCGAGCGGTGTGTCGGGGCGCTTCGACCCGGCCACGTAGCCGCCGAGCACGTAGGCGGCGACGATCGGGACGGCGAAGGCGAACACGCCGTTCGAGCCTTCGTCGAGCACGAGGGCGCCGATGAGCGCGACGGGGACGGCGACCACCAGCACGACGGCGGCGCCGAACGCGATGGCCCTCGGGTCGATGTGCAGGCCCGGCGACGCGGGGGCCGTCACCATGCCACCTCGCCCCACGGGCTCGGAAGGCCGAGCTTGCCGGGGTTCAGGATGCCGTTCGGGTCGAGAGCCTGCTTGGTGGCGGCGAGGACGTCGAAGGCAGGACCCAGCGCGTCGCGCATGAAGCGGCCCCGGGCGAGCCCGACGCCGTGGTGGTGGCTGATGGCCGCGCCGGCGGCAAGGGCGGCGCCCTGGCCGGCGTCCCACAGCGCCTTGTGGTGCTCGGTGCGCTCGTCGGTGCCGCTCCCGCCCACCTCCCCGGTGTCGACCTTGCCCGCGAACGTGAAGTACAGGCAGGCGCCGTCCGGATAGGAGTGGCTCTGGTGGGCGCTGGCGGCCATCGCCCCCGGCACCGCCATGAGCGCGCCGCAGGTGGCCTCGTAGATGCCGGGGAGGTCGCGCCACCGCCCGGTGACCTCCATCGTGTCGACGACGTAGCCCCGGCTGATCAGCGCCTCGAGGGCGGCGACGTCGTTGCGCTTGGCCCACCAGCGGTCGACGAGCTCCTCGTCCATCTCCGTGGCGCCGGCGTCGGCGCACACCTCGTCGACCATCCCCAGCGTCAGCTCGACGAGCGCCTCGTGCCCCTCGTCGCGGGCCAGGAGGAGGTGCACGCCGTCGGGGGTCTGGTAGCTCCGGTGGGCCTCGGTGGCGTCGTAGAGCCGGAGGACCGCCGGGTGGGCACCGCCCTGCACGATGCGGCGCTGGGCGTCGAGGGCGGCCGCGAACGAGGGGAAGCCCCACGCCGCTTGGTCGTGCGACTCGGGCGCGCGGTGCAGCCGCAGGCGGGCACCGGTGATGACGCCGAGGGTGCCCTCGCTACCCACGAAGAGCTGGTTCAGGTCGGGGCCGGCGGCCTGGCGGGGGAAGCCACCGGTGCGGAGCTGCCGGCCGTCGGCGAGCACCACGTCGAGGCCGATGACGATGTCCTCGATCTTCCCGTAGCGGCCCGACAGCTGGCCGGCGCCGCGGCAGGCGAGCCATCCTCCGACCGTCGACAGGTCGATCGACTGCGGGAAGTGGCCGACGGTGACGCCGTGGTCGCGCTGCAGCTCCTCCTCGAGCGGAGTGCCGAACGTGCCGGCCCGCACGTCGAGCACGAGCGAGGTGACGTCGACGTCGACGATGCCGGAGAGCCGGGTGAGGTCGAGCACCACGCCGCCGTGCACGGGCACGCTGCCGCCGAGCACGCCGCTGCGGCCCGCCGCCGCCGTGACCGGCACCCGGGCCGAGTTGCAGACGGCGAGGATGGCGGCCACCTCGGCGCCGTCGGCGGGCCGGCAGACCACGTCGGCCAGCGCCGCGACCTCACCCGCGGTGGCCCAGCACATCGCCAGCGGCCACCAGTCGCGGCTCGCCTCGGCCAGCGCCGCCGGGTCGGTGACGACCTCCGAGCACGCGCTCTCGAGG
>JACDCH010000636.1 GCA_013694495.1 Acidimicrobiia bacterium
GCCTTGGCGTGCTCCAGCCGGCCGCCCCCGCCGACCACCTTCACCTCGACCTCGACGCCCGCGGCTCGCAGGTGGTGGGCGGTGGCGACGACGAGCTCGGTGCGCTTGGGCCACTCGTGGCGGCTCACCGACAGCACGTGCCCGGTGCCGTCCGAGGGCCGGGCAGCGACCCCTCGCCCGTCGCGGAAGGCGAAGCCGGCGAGGAACGGCGAGCGGCGGTCGGCGCCGATGCCGTTGAACGTCGCGAGCCGGGCGTCGACCTCGCCGGACGGCGTGAGGAAGTGGCGCACCCCGTCGATCAGCGGCGCGTCGAGCGAGCGCACCTCAGCGGTGCACGGGTCGTGGAAGACGGGGTCGCTGAAGCCGGCGTCGACGTAGGTCTCGGCGAGGTCGTAGAAGACGCGGAGGTGGTGGTAGAAGAGCGCCAGCTTGCGGGGGTGCTCGACGGCCCAGGAGCCGGGCTGGGTGCAGAGCAGCACGTCGGTGCCCGAGGCGTCGAGGGCGCCGAAGCGCTCGACCATCGTGAGGTAGCGGAAGTACTCGACGGCGTTGGCCCACACGTCGTCGGGGATGGCCATCCCGAAGGCGGCGTGGGGCGGCTGGCCGGCGGCGGCGGCGTCGATCGTGAGCCAGACGACGTCGTGGCCGGCGGCCGACAGCTGGTCGACGATGCGGTCGAGGACGAACTCGAAGCCGCCCCGGAACCCCCACTCCGGCTTGGCGATCCCGATCCGCACGTCAGAGGGACGCCGGCCGGACGCCGACGACGGCGTAGTCCTGGGGGCCGGAGTACACCTCGTTGAAGCGGGCCACGAGCTGGGTCAGCACGGGCTCGTCGTCGTCGACGGCCGGTCCCGCCAGCCGGGTGGCGTCGGCCGGGTGCAGGTAGCGCAGCTCGACGGGTGTGAAGCCCCGGGCCCGCAGCAGGAACTCGAGGAACAGCGGGTGCAGCGGCTTCACGTGTGTGGGGTCGAGGTAGAAGTAGTTCGCCCCGACCTGCCACGTGGCCGGGTTCGGCGTCTCGAGCAGGAGGACGCCGCCGGGCCGGAGCGCCCGCAGCGCGCCGTCGACGAGGTCGACCAGCGCGCTGAGCCCGAGGTGCTCGGCGATGTGCAGGCCGGTGACCGCGGCGAGCGACGCCTCGGGGAGGTTGCGGAGGTGAGCGACGGCGTCGTCGTGGGCGACGTCGAGGCCGAGGGCGCCGGCCGCGGCCACGAACGTGTCGTTGTTGTCGACCCCGTAGGCGTCGACGCCCGCGTCGCGGAGCACCTCGAGCATCTCGCCCCGGCCGCAACCGATGTCGAGCACACGGCCGCCCGTGGTGGCGGCGACGCCGGCCAGCTCGCCGGCGTAGCTCTTGCACAGCGTCTTGATGTCGTCGCGGGTGCCCCGGAAGGTGTTCTCGAAGGCGGCGTACAGGTCGTCGTGGCGCGTCTCGAGGAGACGGCTGAGCCCGGCCTGGGCCGCGGTGTCCGGCGCCGAGCCGGGCCGCAGCGCGGCGGTGGCGAGGTCGAGCATCGAGCGCAGCACGCGCGTCTCGTTGCGGGCGTCCTGCGTCTTGGCGCGGAGCTCGGCCAGGTCGGTGCGGAGCACGTCGTTCTCATGGCGCACGGCCCCGAGCTGGTCGGCCAGGTCCTGGATGACGACCTCGAGGCTGGCCATCGCGGCCGCGCCCTTGGTGGAGCCGGGGCCGTCGCCGAGGACGGCGTCGACCTCGGCCAGCGCATCGAGGACGGCGTGGTTGAACAGCACCTGATGGTGGGTGAACAGCCGCGACGCCCGGACCATCGTGGTCTTGATGGCTCGCAGCCGGGCCTCTTCCGGCACGATCGTGCCCATGTCGGCATGGTCCACGGCGAGTTGCAGGTGCGACCCGATGTCGCCGGACGGATCGACCTGCACCTGGTGCAGCTCGAGGGGCGCCTCACCCCTGGCCCGGCGGGCGAGCTCCTTGATGTACCGCTTGACGGTGGTCGTGGGAGCCACGCCGGGCGATCGTAGACGTGAGCCTCCGGACAGCTTGAGAACGGGGACGAAGCGGCCGATACAGTCAGGCACGCCCAGACCGCGCCCGCCCCGCCCCCGCGTGGTTCCGCTCCTGGCGGTGCTCGCCGCCCTGGTCGCAGGCCTGGCCGCGCCCGCCCGGCCGGCCGCGGCCGACACCGCGAGCTTCACCCGGACCTACGCCGTGGCCGCCCCCGAGCCTCTCGAGCGCTACCAGGCCGACCGGTGGGGCCAGGCCCACAACGCCTACTCGTCGCCGGCCGTGGGCGACGTCACCGGCGACGGCGTCCTCGACCTCGTGCACGGTGCCCCGAACGGCTACCTCTACCTCTACCGGGCCACCGACGGCGCGTACCAGCGCCAGATCGAGGTCGGCCTCGGCACCATCACGTCGTCGCCGACGCTCACCGACCTGAACGACGACGGCCGCCTCGACATCCTCGTCGGGCTGATGCCCACCGACGAGCAGGCCGCGGCGCGGACCATCGGCGGCTACGACGGGGCCACGGGCGCGCTCCTCTTCTCGAAGAAGACGTGCACGTTCCTGCCTGGCAAGCCGTGCAACGTGTTCTCGACGATGGCCGTCGGCGACGTCGACGGCGACGGCGACGAAGACGTGGTCGCCACCAGCCAGGACCACTACATCCACGCCTGGCACGACGACGGCCGGTACCTCCCCGGGTTCCCGGTCCTGGTGTACGACACGACCTGGTCGTCGCCGTCGGTGGTCGACCTCGACGGCGACACCACGCCCGAGATCGTGGTGGTGGCCGACCTCGACAAGGGCAGCTGCACGTCGAACCCGCAGCTCGGCTGCCCCGGCGACGGCTACGGCTCGTTCGTGTGGGTCCTCGAGTCGAACGGCGTCGTGTCGGACCGCCGCTTCATCCAGGGCGAGATCACGATCTCGTCGCCGGCCGTCGGCGACATCGACGGCGACGGCTCGCCCGACATCGCGTTCACCTCGGGCAGCTTCTTCCGGTCGCAGCCCGGCGGCTCGGGAGGCGTCGACCGCCTGCTGCACGTGCTCGACCGAGATCTCGACGACCTGTTCGGCCCCGTCGCCCTGCGCAACGCCAGCCAGACGTCGCCGGCGCTGGCCCAGGTCGACGGCGGGGGCGGCCAGGAGATCGTCGTCAGCGACAACGAGGGCTGGCTGCAGGTGTACGACGGGTCCGGCCGGCTCCGGTGGGAGCGGTGCGGCCGGATCCGCACGAACTCGTGCCTGACCGGCCACTTCGGCGAGATCCCCAGCAGCGGCCTCGACGGTTCGCCGGTGGCGGCCGACGTCGACGGCGACGGCACGCAGGAGATCGTCCACGTCGGCGAGGCGACGCTGCGGGTGCACGACGGGGTCACCGGCGCGGTCGAGTACGAGCACCTGCTGTACGGCGACCCGTACCCGCTCGGCAACCAGGTGTCGACGCCGACGATCTTCTCGATGGGCGGCCAGGCGCGCATCGCGTTCCACGTGTTGTGGGACCAGGGTCCCGTCGGCCGGGACGCCGCCGACCGCGACGGCCTGTTCCTGTTCACCAGCGCCGGCGAGCTGGGCCGGGCCGACTGGCCCGCGTTCCGGGGCGACCCCCGCAGCCGCCTCGGGACGCAGGGCCCGCTGCCCCTGCTCGACGTCTCCCGCACGCCCGAGGGGAGCTTCATCGCCAAGGCGTACCTCGACTTCCTCGGCCGTCCGGTCGATCCGGAGGGCCACCTCGCCTGGTACCGGTTCGTGCGGGGGACCGGTCGCGCGCCGTTCGTCCGGTCCCTCGTGTTCGCCCCGTCCTGCGACTGGCCCCGCGAGGTCGTGCGCCGGCTGTACGTCGACATCCTCGGGCGCGACCCCGACGTCCTCGGCCAGGAGTACTGGACCGGCAGGGTGTGCGCCGGCATGAAGGCGCGGGACGTGGCCGCCTTCATCTACGGCAGCCCCGAGTACTTCGCGGACCCCGAGCAGGGCCAGGGACGCGCCCTCACCTACGTCATCGAGCTGTACGAGGACATCCTCGGGCGGAACCCCGAGAGCGACGCCGCCCTCGCGTTCTGGATGAACGAGGTGGCGGCGACGGGCACCGCATCGGTCGCCGGGCGCTTCTACCAGGCCATCGAGTCGCGCCAGCACCGGGTCCGGGACCTGTACCAGATCCTCCTCGACCGCCCACCGGACGCCGCCGGTTCGGCCTACTGGGCGAACCGCCTCCTCACGTTCGACGACCTCGACCTCGCCATCAGCCTCGCCGCCAGCACCGAGTACTTCACGAAGCCCTGACCGCCGCCGGCGGGGGTCGGCGTGGGAGGATCGGCGGCGTGCGGGCGCGGTGGATCTCGGTGCTCGCCGCGTTCGTGGTGGGCCTGCCGCTCGCCGGTGCCGCGCCCACGGCGGCGCAGGACGCACCGGGCGCGCCCGTCGAGGACTGGGTCGTCACCTTCGAGCGGGGGACGGCGGCCGCGG
>JACDCH010000659.1 GCA_013694495.1 Acidimicrobiia bacterium
GGCCGCGGCCACGGTGGTGACCCGCACCACCCGCACCTCCCAGCCGGCGTGCTCCGCGTCGACGGCGAGCTCGTCGGCCAGACGGCTCTTGCCCACGCCCGCCGGTCCGGCCAGCACCACGGCCCGCCGGGCCCGGCGCCCGAGGACGTCGGTGGCCAGGCGCCGCTCGGCCTCGCGCCCCACGAGGGGCGCCGCCCCGAAGACCCGACTGCCCGCCACCGCCCAAGCCTCGCACGCTGCGTCGCCGGGGCGACGCCGGAACGAGGCCGGCGCTACCGGCGGAGGGCGGGGTGCTGGCGGGCGAGGATCGGGAGGAGCAGGGCCCGCGGCACGACCCGGCCGGCGACGGCGCTGACCTTGTTGGCCAGGCCGGGGGTGACTATGGCGCGCCCCTTCAGCATCCCGTCCACCGCCTGCTGCGCCACCGCCTCGGGCGACACCCACATGAAGCCGGGCATGGCCTGGGCCGCCTCGTCGGCGGTGAAGCCGGCCTGCTCGACGAACTCCGTCTTCACCGGACCGGGGCAGAGCGCGGTCGCCGACACACCCGTGCCCTCGAGCTCGGTGCGTACGGCGAGGGTGTACGAGAGGACGAACGCCTTGCAGGCGGCGTAGCCGGCCTGTCCCGGCAGCGGCTGGAAGGCGGCGGTGGAGGCGACGTTCAGGACGGAGCCGGCGCCGCGCTCGACCATGCCCGGCAGCACGAGCGTGGTGAGGTGGGCGACGGCCTCGACGTCGGTGCGGATCATGCCCAGCTCGGCGGCGACGTCGGCCGTGCGGACCGGACCGGTCGTCGACAGGCCGGCGTTGTTCACCAGGGCGGCGGCCACGAGCCCCTTCCCCTCGACCTCGCCGAGGATCGCGCTGCGCGCTTGCTCGTCGGTGAGGTCGGTCGCCACGACCTCGGCGCGGATGCCGTGCCGCTCGGCCAGCTCCCCGGCGAGCACCTGCAACCGGTCGACCCGCCGGGCCACGAGCGTCACGCCGTGGCCGAGCCCGGCCAGGCGCCGGGCGATGGCGGCGCCGATGCCCGACGATGCGCCGGTGACGATGCAGGTGCGATCCGGCGACGGGGCGGGGAGGGCCATGGCTGCGGAGCGTACGTCGGGTCGCCGTCGGGGCCGCCGGGAAGGGATGGCGGCCGCGCCGGCGAACCCCTCGACGTGGGTGACCCGAAGACGGCCATCGTGACCGGTGCGAACTCGGGGATCGGGCTCGAGACGGCGCGCGGGCTGGCTCGGCGCGGGTACCGCACCGTGCTCGTCTGCCGCAGCGCCGAGCGGGCCGCCGCAGCCAAGGCCGACATCGACGGGTCGGTGCCCGGCGCCGACACGTCGATCGTGCTGTGCGACCTCGGGCTCCAGGCCGACGTCCGTCGCGCCGCGGCCGAGATCGTCGAACGCGTCGACCGCCTCGACGTGCTCGTCAACAACGCCGGCATCACGATCCGCGTGCCCGAGCAGACCAGCGAGGGTCACGACGTGATGCTGGCCGTGAACCACCTCGGTCCCCTGCTCCTCACGGAGCTGCTCCGGCCGCTCCTCGAGCGCAGCGGGCCGGCCCGGGTCGTGAACCTGGCGTCGGACGCCCACCGGATCGGGCGGCTCCGCCTCGACGACCTCGAGGCGACCCGGGGCTACGGGCTGCTCGGCTTCCCCCGCTACGCGGAGACGAAGCTCATGAACATCCTCACGACGAGGGAGCAGGCCCGGCGGTGGGCCGGCACCGGTGTGACCGCGAACTGCGTGCACCCAGGCGGCGTCCGCACGAACCTCGGCGCCCCACCGCCCGTCGTCGGCCGGCTCGTGGGCCTCTTCCTCAAGTCGCCCGAGGTCGGCGCCCGCACGTCGCTGGCAGCGGCCACGGACCCGGCCTACGCCGACGTGACCGGCACCTACTTCGCGAAGTCGAAGCCCGCCGACGACAAGCTCAGCCGCCTGGCGACCGACGACGACCTCGCCGCCCGACTCTGGGCCGCCAGCGAGGAGCTCCTCGCTCCTGGGTGACCGGGTCGAGCTCGGACTGACGTCTCGGTCGGTCCGGTCACGTCGACCAGCTTTCCCGGGCAGGGCACCGCCGTGTCGGTCGGCACCACGAGCGCGCCTGGGATTGACGAGGCTCGTGCGCGCCAGCCGCCACCGGCGGACCTGGCGCACCACCCCGACCGAGCGCACCAACCTCAGCCGGCCGGCGGCTCGGCGTCAGACGTTGCGGCGGTACTTCCCGCCGACCTCGAACAGCGTCGTCGTGAGCTCGCCGAGCGTGCAGTGCCGGACGGCGTGCATGAGCGCGTCGAACGTGTTGGTGCCGTCGAGGGCGGCGCGACGGAGGCGCTCGAGGGCGGCCTCGCGGTCGGCGGTGTGGCGGGCCTGGAAGTCGCGCAGCCGGCGGATCTGGTCCTGCTTCTCGGCGTCGTCGGAGCGGCGCAGCTCGACCGGCGGCGCCGGTGCGCTCCCCGCCGCGGGCAGGAACGTGTTGACGCCGATGATCGGCAGCAATCCATCGTGCTTTCGGTGCTCGTACAGCATCGACTCGTCCTGGATTCGGCCCCGCTGGTAACCGGTCTCCATGGCGCCGAGCACGCCGCCCCGCTCGCTGATGCGGTCGAGCTCGTCGAGCACGGCGGCCTCGACGAGGTCGGTGAGCTCCTCGACGATGAACGAGCCCTGGAGGGGGTTGTCGTTCATGGCCAGGCCCCACTCGCGGTTGATCACGAGCTGGATGGCCATGGCCCGCCGCACGGACTCGTCGGTGGGGGTGGTGACCGCTTCGTCGTAGGCGTTCGTGTGCAGCGAGTTGGCGTTGTCGTAGATCGCGCACAGCGCCTGCAGCGTGGTGCGGATGTCGTTGAACGCCATCTCCTGCGCGTGCAGCGAACGGCCCGAGGTCTGCACGTGGTACTTGAGCTTCTGGCTGCGCTCGCTGGCGCCGTAGCGGTCGCGCATCGCAACGGCCCAGATGCGGCGGGCCACCCGACCGAGGACCGTGTATTCGGGGTCCATGCCGTTCGAGAAGAAGAACGAGAGGTTCGGCGCGAAGTCGTCGACGGTCATGCCGCGGGCGAGGTACGCCTCGACGTAGGTGAAGCCGTTGGCGAGCGTGAACGCGAGCTGGCTGATGGGGTTCGCGCCGGCCTCGGCGATGTGGTAGCCGGAGATCGACACGCTGTAGAAGCGGCGCACCTCGTGCTCGACGAACCACGCCTGGATGTCGGCCATCATCCGGAGGGCGAACTCGGTGGAGAGGATGCAGGTGTTCTGGCCCTGGTCCTCCTTGAGGATGTCGGCCTGCACCGTGCCCCGCACCTGGCGCAGCACCTCCGCCGGCTCGAGCTCGGGGTGCTGGTCGATCGCCGTGTTCAGGAACATGGCGAGGATCGCCGGGGCGGGGCCGTTGATCGTCATCGACACGGAGGTCGACGGGTCGCACAAGTCGAACCCGCCGTACAGCACCTCCATGTCGTCGAGCGTCGCCACCGACACGCCGGAGTTCCCGACCTTGCCGTAGATGTCGGGCCGCTCGTCGGGGTCGGCGCCGTAGAGCGTCACCGAGTCGAACGCGGTCGAGAGCCGGGTGGCCGGTTGCCCGGCGGCGAGGTAGTGGAAGCGGGCGTTCGTGCGGGCCGGGCCGCCCTCGCCGGCGAACATCCGGGTCGGGTCCTCGTCGTCGCGCTTCATGGCGAAGACGCCGGCGGTGAACGGGAAGTGCCCGGGCAGGTTCTCGGCCCGCAGGAAGCGCACGAGCTCGGCCCGCTCGGTGACGCGGGGCAGGGCGATGCGGGGCACGGCCGTGCCGGAGAGCGAGGCGCGGGTGGCGCGTTCCTCGACGGCGTGCCCGGCGTGGTGGTCGAGGAGCAGCCAGGTGTCGGGGTGGACGGCGCGCTCGAACACTTCGAGCAGCGCGTCGACGTCGTCCGTCGCCTTGTCGTCGTCGGCGAGGAGCTCCTTGGTGGTGGTGACCGCGTCGAGCGAGCGCAGCGCAGCCACCTGCAGCTCGGTGGCGGCGTGGTAGCTCCGCACCGCCTCGGCGATCTCGGCCAGGTACCGGGTGCGGGCCGGAGGCACGAGCACGGTCAACCCCGTCGACGCCCTGGTGTCGACCGGGGCGAGCGCGCCCTCGCTCACGACGAGGCCCGCGGCGGCGAGGATCGACCGGAGGTGGAGGTAGAGCGCGGTGACGCCGTCGTCGTTGAACCGCGAGGCAACGGTGCCGAACACGGGCAGCTCCTCGGGCGGGGTGCTGAACGCCTCGCGGTTGCGGGCCAGCTGGCGGCGCACGTCGCGGAGCGCGTCCTCGGCCCCCCGGCGTTCGAACTTGTTGATGGCGACGACGTCGGCGAAGTCGAGCATGTCGATCTTCTCGAGCTGCGATGCCGCCCCGTACTCGGGCGTCATCACGTACACCGCGACGTCGACGACGTCGACCACGGCGGCGTCGCCCTGGCCGATGCCCGGCGTCTCGACGATCACGAGGTCGGCGCCGGCCGCATTGCACGCCGCCACCATCGCGGGCAGGTACTCGGGGACCTCGGTGGTCGAGGAGCGGGTCGCGACGGACCGGAAGAACACCTGCGGCGTGTCGATGGCGTTCATGCGGATGCGGTCGCCCAGGAGCGCGCCGCCGACCTTGCGGCGGGTCGGGTCGACGGCGAGGACCGCGACCTTCACCTTGTCCTCCTGGTCGAGGCGCAGCCGCAGCACGAGCTCGTCGGTGAGTGACGACTTGCCGGAACCGCCGGTGCCGGTGAGGCCGAGCACCGGCACGGTGCGGGCCGCGGCCGCCGCCTCGATCTCCGCCAGCAGCGCCGACGGGAGCGTGCCGAGCTCGATGGCGGTGAGGGTGCGGGCGAGGCCGAGCGGCGCGCCGGCCAGGAGGTCGTGGAGGTCGCTCGGCGGTGCCGTTGCGTGGTCGCAGTCGGCAAGGATCGTGTTGACCATGGCCGCCAACCCGAGGCGCTGGCCGTCCTCCGGCGAGAAGATGCGTACGCCGCGCTCCGCCAGGAGGGCGATCTCGTCGGGCACGATCACGCCGCCGCCCCCGCCGTAGACGCGCACGTGGTCCATGCCCTCGGCGGCCAGGCGGTCGACGAGGTAGGCGAAGTACTCGAGGTGGCCGCCCTGGTACGAGCTCACCGCCACCGCGGCGGCGTCCTCCTCGACCACGGCTTGCACGACCTCGTCGACCGAGCGGTTGTGGCCAAGGTGGATGACCTCGGCGCCCTGGCTCTGCAGGATGCGCCGCATGATGTTGATCGACGCGTCGTGGCCGTCGAACAGGCTGGCGGCGGTGACCACCCGGACGGGGTTCGCAGGACGGTGGAGCGGGTCGGGGAGCGCGGGTTCGGCCGGCACGCCGCCAGTGTAGTTGGACGTCAAACGACCTCACCAGAGGCGACGCGCACCTTCACCAGCAGGGCGCTGAGGGTGCGGGCCTCCTTGGCGGTGAGCCCGAGGGCGGCGAACACCTCGGTGTTGAGGCGCTCGGTGGCGGCGGCCACGACCCGGCGGCCTTCGTCGGTGATGCGGGCCAGCGCGCCGCGGCCGTCGGTGGGGTGCGGCACGCGCTCGACGAGGCCCTGGTCGACCAGGCGGCTGACGGCGTTCGTGACGCTCGCCGGGTGCACCTGCAGGCGGGTGCCCGCCTTGCCCAGCGGCAGCTCCCCATGACGGGTGAACGACAGCAGCGTGAGCAGCTCGAAGCGGGCGAACGTGAGCCCGAAGTCGGCGAGCACCTCGTCGCAGCGGGCCAGGAGCAGCTGCTGGCTCCGCATCACCGAGGTCAGGGCGGCCATGCCGTCGGCCACGTCGCCCCAGCCGTGCACCTGCCACTGGCGGCGGGCCTCGGCGATCGGGTCGAGCGGCGCGCCGGGCATGGAGCAAGCTTGTCCGATGGCACGACGAAGCAGGATCGGCGCGCTGGCGCTCGTGGTCGGGATGGCGATCGCGGGTTGCGGCGACGGCGAGGCCGCGCCCGGCGCCGCCGAGACCGGCGCGCCCCCGACGACAGCGGCCGCGGCGACGACGTCCGAGGCGGCCGAGACCACGACGACGGCCGAGGCCACGACCACGACGGTCGCGGACACGACGACCACGACCGCCGGCGGCGCCCCGCCCGCGGACTTCCCGCCGGAGCGGACCGAGCTCGTGCACGGCGGCTTCACGCCCGCGGTCGTGCTCGCCGCCGCCCCCGCGGTCGACGAGCCGGCCCTGGCCGCGGCGATGATCGCCGCCCAGGACGCCGGCTACTCCACCGTCGGCCCGACCGACTGCGACGCCGGCGCACCCGCGGTGCTCGGCGCACCGGAGGGCAGCTACACCGTGAGCGTCTACTTCGAGACCGCCGAGGACGCCCAGCAGGCCGTCGCCGCCTTCGAGGCCGACGGCTACGCAGGGGCCGCCGCCGGCACCGTGCAGACGTTCTGCCTCGACTGACCGCTCCCGTCCGCGCCCGCCGTCCCAGCTCTGCGCCGGCCGCCATGCGCGGCAGTGTCCAGGACAGCGGTCGACGTGCGCTCAAGGGCAAGGGCGCGTCGACGACGGACCGCTCGACTCCCACGCCGCCGGTTCGTCCACCCGTCTCGCGAACTGATGTGCAGCAGCCGGACCGAAGCGTCCGGTTGTTCACATCAGTCGAGCTCGGTGGAACGGGTGTGCAGGAACAGGACGTCGGCGAACAGCACGACGTACACGGGCAGACCGGTGGTGAGGGCCGGCGACGACCAGATCGTGAGGCTGATGGCGCCCATGGCCAGGAGGCCCCCGACGAGGAGCCGCTCCGTGCGCCACCGCCGGCCGGCGCGGCCACGAGCAGGCCGCCGACGAGGCCGCCGACGGCCTGCACCCCGCGGAGCACCCCGGTGGCCGACGTCGGCGCACCAAGGCGGTCGAGGATGAACACGACGTGGAGCACGACGAACATCCCCTGGGCCAAGCCGCACAAGGCGAACACGCCGATGGCGCCACGCAGGCGGCGATCGCTCCGGATGAGCGCGAAGCCGGCGCGCAGCTCGGCCAGCACCCCGCTCGGTGCCGCTGCGCCCACCACCGCCGCGGGCACTGGCCGCCGGGCGACGCCGGCGAGCAACGCGGCTGACACGGCGAACGAGGCGATGTCGCCGACACCGACGCCGGTGAGGTGAGCCAGTTCGAGCACGAAGCCACCGGCGCCGGCGCCCACCAACCGGGCGACGCTGTTGCCCGTGGCGAGGAGGCCGTTCGCCGCGGCCAGGTCGTCCTCCTCGACGACCTCGGGCAGGAACGCGCTGCGGGCCGGCTCGGAGAACTGCGCCAGCACGGTCTGGGCGAACATCACCGCGTACAGGACCCAGAGCTGGCGGGCGGCGACCGGCACCGCGAGAGGCACGAGGAACACCGCCTGGGCGATGGCCACGGCGACGAGCGTCCGCCGGCGATCCCAGCGGTCGACGAGGGCTCCGGCGATCGGACCGAGCACCGCGGCCGGGACCAGGCCGAGCAGGAACACGATCGACGTCGCAACCGCGGAGCCCGTCGTCAGGAACACATGGACCGGCAGCGCGACGGCGAGCAGCCAGTCGCCGGCCTCGCTGATGGCGCCGGCGATCCACAGCCGCCGGAACCCCCGGTTGTGACGGAGGAGGCTCACGGCCGCTTGAAGGCCCGGAACGACACGTGCACAACGTCGCTACCGCGCGGCGCGCCGTCGCTGGTCGGCGCGATGAAGGGCCGTACGAGGGCGTCCATCTGCTGCACGATCCGCTCGGCCTCTGCCGGCGTCAGCCGTAGCTCGTAGTCGGCGACGGCCTCGATGCCACGCCACTTCGATGGCAGCTGTTCCCGCACGTCGAGGTAGTGCCGGATCAGCCGGTCCTCCTCGACGAGGCGGGCCTCGGCCATGGCCCGGCGGGCGCCCCGGCCCGCCGGGGTCGACTCGTCGACTCGATCGGAGAAGCCCGTCGCCATGACCCGCCACGGCCGCTCACGCCCGTCGTCGCTCGATCCGGGCACAGCCTCCACGAGCCCGAACCGGGAGAGGTAACGCAGGTGCCAACTGCAATTCGACGGCGTCGAACCCACCGCGGCCGCGCACTCGCTGGCCGTCTGGACGCCGGCGGCGAGGAGGTGGCCGAGGAGCGCCTGCCGCAGCGGGTGGGCCATGGCCCGCAGCTCCTGGGGATCTGTGTCGAAGCGACGGCTCTCGGCAACCATGAAAGGACTATTTCAGAATGTACGACCCAACTGTCAAGGGATCGTTTCAGATCTCGGGATGAGGCAGGCTGCAGGCATGGCTGAGCTCCGGATCGTCCACCTCGACGACGTGCCCTGGCAGGAGGTGAAGGCCCAGCAGCACGGCGATCGGCGGGTCTCGGTGTGGGAGAAGTACGTCGACTGGACCCCCGAGAAGCTCGTCCTCTACGGCCGCTACGACGCCGGGATGCTGCTCGAGCGCCACGGCCACCGCAGCGACCACGTCGTCCACGTCATCGGCGGCTCCATCACCGTCGGCGACGAGGTGTGCGGTCCGGGCGCGACCCTCGTGCTCGACGAGGGCGCGGCCATGGGGCCGATCGAGGCCGGGCCGGACGGCGCCCTGCTGTTCGAGATCATGCTGGGCGACCCCCGGGCCGTGCCCGCCGACCGGGAGGGCTTCGACCGGCTCCTCGCCGAACGTGCGATCACGCCGATGCCCAACCCGCCGATCGACGCCCCGGCCTGGTTCGGCGAGCGGACCGACAGCGACCCCGGCCGGTCGTGAGCCCGGCGCGCGCCTTCACCGCCACCGCCCCGGTCCGGGTGGCCGATGTCGGTGGGTGGACCGACACCTGGTTCGCCCGCCACGGCACCGTCTTCTCGATCGCGGTCGAGCCGCTCGTCACCGTGCGAGCCACCAGCGGCGGGCGCGACGGCGGGTCGGAGGTGGTCGTTCACGCACCCGACGTCGAGGCCGCGCCCTACGGGTTCGACCTCCACGCGCTGCCGGGGCGCCAGCCGCTGCTGGAGGCGGCGATCGCCTCCGCCCTCCCGCCCGGGGCAGCCGGCATCGACGTCGAGGTGAAGGCCGGCGTTCCTCCCGGCTGCGCCACCGGCACCTCCGGGGCTGTGGTCGTCGCCCTGCTCGCCGCCCTCGACGCCCTCGGCGGCCAGCGGCCGGCCGCCCGCGCCCTGGCCCGCCGGGCCCACCAGGTGGAGACCGAGGGACTGGGGCTCCAGAGCGGCGTGCAGGACCAACTGGCCGCGGCCCACGGCGGGATCTACCGGTTCGACGTCCGCTACCCCGAGGCCTTCGCCCACGCCGTGCGCGTCCCACCGGCGGCGCTCGCCGACCTCGACCGCCGGCTCGTGCTCGTCTACCTCGGCCACCCGCACCGCTCGTCGGCCGTGCACGAGGAGGTCATCGCCGGGCTGGCAGCTCGCGCCGCCGCCACCGAGCATCCGGCGCTCGACCGACTGCGCCAGGCTGCGCTGGCCGCCACCCGCGCCGCCGCCGACGGCGACCTGGCTGCGCTCGGTCGGACCTGGGTCGACGCCACCGAGGCGCA
>JACDCH010000003.1 GCA_013694495.1 Acidimicrobiia bacterium
GAGGCCGTCAGCACCTGCCGGCCCGGTCGCACCTGCCGCTCCGCTCGGGCCGCGTTGGTTGATGTCGAGCTGGACCTCGCCGCCCTTGCAGCGTTGGCGCGGGAAGTCGATCGGGCGCCACGTGCCACTCGCCTGGCTGTAGCAGGTGTGGATCACCCCGTCACTGTCCGGAATCGCCGCCCCCGCCAGCCCGCCCAGGGCCAACGCGGTCGCTACCCCCGCCGCCACCACCGCTACACCGCGCTGAACCTTCACGCCCACGCCTCCTCGTTCGATCGGTCCGACGCATCTGGACACGAACGAGACATGGACCGCATCCGTGGAACCACGGATCGTTGGCCAGAATGTTGTCGGTCCTCGACGCGGTGCTGGGCTGCTATTCGCCGCGGAGGCGATCCGTCAGGCGGCGATCTCGCTTCGTCGGCCGGCCGGCACCACGCTCACGGGCGGCGACGGGAGCCGTCCCGTCCTTCGGTGGCGGGGGAGGGGTGTGGTCGACGTAGCACTCGGCGGCGATCGCCGCGCCGACCCGCTTGTCGAGCACCTGCACGACGACGACCGTGCGGTCCACGCCGTGGAGGCGCGCCTCGATGCGGTCGCCGACGCCCACCCCCGTCGCCGGCTTCGCGGCCCGGCCGTTCACCTCGACGTGGCCGCTGCGGCAGAGCGCGGTGGCGTCGGAGCGCGTCGTGCACAGCCGCACCGCCCACAGCCACCGGTCGATCCGGGTCGAGTCCATGCGGGCGCTCAGGCCCTGCGGATTGACTGGTGACGGGAGCGGTGGTGGCCGCAGGTCCTTCCTGCGTCTCGATTCGATTCCGGGTGCCCGCGTCGGGGGCTGCGCCTGGGCGGTCGGGAACCCTTCATCTCAGGCCCGTTCGTAGACCGACACGTGCTCGGTGCTGTCGTCGTCGAACGGCTGGCCTTGCCACCCGGCCCACCGCTCCCGGAGCCGCAGCCCGGCGTCGGCCGCCATCTCGTCGAGCTGGGCCGGCCAGGCGTAGCGGAGCACCGACGGCCGCAGCTTGATGCCCGACTCGCGGATCTCCACCAGCTGGTGGCTGATGACCTGCTCGACGGGGTCGTGCACGACCGCGTTGAACACGACGTGGTCGAGGGCCACGGTGCGGGGCTCGACGACCCGGTTCGTGGTCTTCGGGAGGTTCTCGCCCGGTACGAACGCCTCGACGACGAACACGCCCCCCGGCGCCAGGAGGCCGGCGACCGAGGCGAGGCAGTCGCGTTGGGCGCCTTCGGAGGTCAGCATGAAGAACGTGTTGAAGCCGACGACGACGACGGCGAACGCCGGCCGGTCGGCGGGCAGGACGGCCGCCGGGTCGCGCATGTCGCCCAGCACGGCGACGACGGCGTCGCCGCCGGGGCGGGCTGCCAGGCGCGACAGCATCGCCTCCGACGCATCGACGCCCCACACCGGCTGGTGGCGCACCAATGGGATGGCGAGCCGGCCGGTGCCGACCCCGAGCTCGAGGACGGGCCCGCCGCCGGCCAGCTCGACGAGGCGCGGCACCGCGTGGAACGGATCGCCGACGTTTCCGTACCACTCGTCGTACACGTCGACGAACGCGTCGCCGTAGGTCTCTGGGAGGTACCCGTCCATCGGCCGAGGCCGTTCGCGTGTGGTGGGGGAGGGTCGCTCAGGAAGCGAGGCCGGCGAGGGCCGCCGCGGCCGACGCGGGGTGCCGCAGCTTCGACATGGCACGCGCTTCGATCTGGCGGATGCGCTCGCGGGTGAGGCCGAAGGCCTCGCCCACCTCTTCGAGGGTGCGGGGCTCGCCCCGGTCGAGGCCGTAACGCAGCGTCAGGATGCGGCGCTCCCGCTCGTCGAGGGCCATGGCCAGGATCTGCTCGACCGCACCGCGGGCGGTGGCGGCGACGGCGTCCTCGTCGGGGCGGTCGTCGGCGATGGCGCGGAGGTCGGCGAGCGTGGCGTCGCCGTCGTCGCGGATCTCCTCGTCGAGGCTGGCCGTGACCCGGGCGGCGGCGATGATCTCGGCGACGCGCTCGATCGGGTGGCCCATCTCCTCGGCGATCTCCGCGAGGGTCGGCCGGCGGCGCAGGCGGACCTCGAGGAGGGCGCGGGTCTTGTCGTACAGCTTCAGGAGGTCGCCGGCGTGGACCGGGAGCCGGATCGTGGCGCCGGAGTTGGCGATGCCTCGGGTGATGGCCTGGCGGATCCACCACGTGGCGTACGTCGAGAACTTGAAACCCTTGCGGGCGTCGAACTTCTCGACGGCGTGCATGAGGCCGAGGTTGCCCTCCTGCACCAGGTCGAGGAGGGGGAGGCCGGAGGACTGGTACTTCTTGGCGATCGACACCACCAGGCGCAGGTTGGCCTGCACGAAGCGGGTGGTGGCGGCCTCGCCGTCGCGGAGCTGGCGGCGGAGGCGGGCCTTCTCGGCGGCGGTCGGCACCTCGGGCGCGGCGAGCCGGTCGCGCGCAGCGATGCCCGCCTGCACGGCCTCGCCCAGCTGGGCCTCATCGTCCTTGGTCAGCAGCTGGTGCCGACCGATGTCGTTGAGGTAGAGCCGCACGATGTCTTCGTCGGCGAACCTGTCATCGGCACGAGAAGTGCGGGGCACGAGTTGGACTCCTTCCGCGCTGGTCGACCGGGGAGCCGGGCAGCGACGGCGGTGATTAGGTGAACCGATAGCCGGTCCTGGACAGGGGGAACCCACAACGGTAGACCATTTTGGCGCCATTGCCACGCCAGATTGCCCCGATGGCCCGAGGTGATCCGGCAGTCACGTCGCGGAACACCCTACCGCCCCCTGCGGTTGGGGTCGTCCTGTGATCGACGCCCCCGTTCCGCTGTCCGTGCTCGACCTCGCGCCGGTCGGGTCCGGGACCACCCCGACCGAGGCCCTGGGCCGTTCCGCCGAGCTCGCCCAGTACGCCGAAGCCGTGGGTTTCCGCCGCCTGTGGGTGGCCGAGCACCACAACATGCCCGGGATCGCCAGCTCGTCGCCGGCCGTCCTGCTGGCCCACCTGGGGGCCCGGACCGGGACGATCCGGCTCGGATCGGGGGGCGTCATGCTGCCGAACCACCCGCCCCTGGTGGTGGCCGAGCAGTTCGGCCTGCTGGCGTCGCTGCACCCCGGGCGGATCGACCTCGGGATCGGCCGGGCCCCCGGCACCGACCCCGTGACCGCCGCCGCCCTGCGGCGGGACCTGGGCCACGAGCTGGTCGAGGAGTTCCCGCGCCACCTGGCCGAGCTGGTGGCCTTCCTCCACGGCGCCTTCCCCGAGGGCCACCCGTACCGGGCCATCACGGCCGTGCCCCAGGCCACGGAACCGCCCGAGGTGTGGCTGCTCGGCTCGAGCGACTTCAGCGCCCACCTGGCCGGCCGGTTGGGCCTGCCGTTCTCGTTCGCCCACCACTTCAGCGCCGTGAACACCCTGCCGGCGCTGGCCGCCTACCGGTCGGCGTTCCGCTCGGCGCCCGCCGGGGCTCAGCCGCAGGCGATGGTTGCCGTGTCGGTGATCTGTGCCGACGATGATGAGCGGGCGCGCTGGCTGGCCGGCCCGTCATTGCTGTCGTTCGCCCGGCTGCGCCAAGGGCGGCCGCAGCCGCTGCCGACGCCCGAGGAGGCCGCCGGCCACACGTTCACGCCCACCGAGAGGGAGATCGTCCGCAGTTGGAGCCGCTCGATGATCGTCGGTGCGCCGGCGACGGTGCGGGCCCAGCTGGCGGAGCTGCTGGCGACGACGGCGGCCGACGAGGTGATGGTGACGACGACGGTCCACGGCCACGTCGACCGGCTCCGCTCGTTCGAGCTCGTGGCCGGCCTGTGGCCCGATGTCGTGGCCGACGCCGCGGCGACGGCGGCCGCCGTGTCCGGCTGACGCTGAGGCGCCCGCCCGCCCGGCGTCAGCGTCAGCGGCGCGGCTGGAGGAGGTACTCGCTCATCGTCGTCGAGCGCAGGCGGGCGAGGTCGAGGCACGCCTCGACGTTGGCCAGCATCTCGGTGACCATCGGCCCGAGCGCCTCGGGGTCGCCGCCGGTGTTGAAGAACAGCATCGGGTCGGCGACCACCTTGGTCGACGGCCACGCCTCCTCGACGATGCCGTCGATGGGCGGAGCGCCGTCCGTCAGGCGCTGGACGACGCGGTTGCGGACGTAGCGGCACCGGGGCTGGAGCTCGCCCGAGCGGGGCGACTGCACCTCGTGCCAGTTGTGGAGCCACGTCGGCTCGTCGAGGGCCGCAGGGCGGTGGATGAGCGCGACCGTGAGCACGCCGGCGGATCGCTGCCCGGGCGTGGGCGGGGTGGCGTAGTCCTCGTAGAGCGACTCGACCACGAGGTAGGCGTCCCACGGGAGGCCGAAGGCCGCGACGGCGGCATCGGCCTCCTCGCGTCGCTGGTAGCAGTCGACCCAGGCGCCGGCGAAGGCGACGTGGGTGCGCTCCCCGGGAGCGGCCGGCGCCGGCGACGGGGCGTGCACCGCGTCGCCGTCGTGGAGGCCGATGGACACGAAGGGGCCGGCCCGGAGCGCGGTGGCTGCGTCGGCGTCGACGGGGCCGTCACCCCAGAACAGGTACATGACCTTCTCCATCCGGCTGCGGACTGTAGGGCCGGTGCCGGGCTCGGATAGGTTGCGCCGCGATCCGAGATCGCGTCCAAGGGGGACCCGCCTGATGGCCGAGCAAGTGCCGCTCGTCAACTACCTCGTCCTCGGCGAGGACCCGCACCTCGTCGCCCAGGAGTGCACGTCCTGCGGCGCGAAGTTCTTCGACCGGCGCAACGCCTGCGCCTCGTGTTCCGCCACCGAGTTCAAGCCCTTCGACGTCCCGACGTCGGGCGAGCTCAAGGCGTTCACGATCGTCTCGATGGCGGCGCCCGGCGTGCCCGTCCCGTTCGTGGCCGGGATCATCGACTGCGACGGCACCCCCGTGCGGGGCAACGTCATCAACACCGAGCCCGACCCCGATCACGTGACGCTCGGCATGAAGGTCAAGCTGGCGACCTTCGTGGTCGGCACCGACGAAAACGGCACCGAGGCCGTCGGCTTCGGCTTCGAACCCATCGACTCGACCAAGGCGGAGGCGTCCAATGGCTGACGACGTTTGGATCCTCGGGATCCACATGACCAAGTTCGGCAAGCACCCCGACCTCGACACCGTCGACCTCGCCGCCGAGGCGGCCATGGGCGCGCTGAAGGACGGCGGCGTCACGATGAAGGACATGGGCGTGCTCGCCGCCGGCAACCTGATGGCGGCCAACGCCGGCATCGGCCAGCAGCTGCAGAAGCAGATCGGCCAGACCGGCATCCCCGTGTTCAACGTGGCCAACGCCTGCGCCACCGGGGCCACCGCCCTGCGCACGGCGATCATGGCCGTGAAGGCGGGTGAGGCCGACTACGGGCTCGCCGTCGGGGTCGAGAAGCTCTCCGGCGCCGGCCTGCTCGGCGGCGGGGGATCGCCCAAGAAGGACGGCAACGTCTACGAGCCGAAGGGGCGCTACGGCTCGGTGGTCCCGACCGACGGCCGCATCGGCACCGACACCATGCCCGGCACCTTCGCCCAGATCGGCATGGAATACGGCCACAAGTACGGCGGCACGAGCTTCGAGCTGTTCGCCCGGATCTCCGAGAAGAACCACGCCCACTCGACGCTGAACCCGCTGGCGGCTTACTCGAAGCGCTTCACGCTCGAGGAGATCATGGGCGACATCATGATCGCCTACCCGAACACGCGGCCGATGTGCTCGGCCAACTGCGACGGCGCCGCGGCGGCCGTCGTCGTGTCCGACGCGAAGCTCAAGACGCTCGACCCCGACCAGCGCCGCCGGGCCGTGAAGGTGTCGGCGTCGATCCTCACGTCGGACCCGTGGCAGGACCAGTGCCAGATCCTCCCCGACGTCAACACGCTGACGAAGATGGCGGCCGACCAGGCCTACGCGCAGTCGGGGGTGTCGCCCGAGGATCTCGACCTCGTCGAGCTCCACGACTGCTTCGCCACGGCCGAGCTCGTGCACTACGACAACCTCCGGCTCTGCGCCGAGGGCGAGGCCGTGCCGTTCTTCGAGTCGGGCGCCACCTGGCGCGACGGCGCGACGCCGGTGAACGTGTCCGGCGGGCTCGAGTCGAAGGGCCACCCGATCGCGGCGACGGGCATCGCCAACATCTGGGAGGTGTGCCACCACCTGCGGGGGGAGGCCGGCGACCGCCAGATCGAGGGGGCCAAGGTGGGCCTGGCCCACGTCATCGGCCTCGGCTCGGCGTGCGGCGTCCACATCCTCGAGAAGGCGGCGACGAACTAGCCGTCCCAGTTCCGGGGCGCTGAGGCGAGGCCGGCCTGCAGGCCGGCCTCTCTTCGTGGAGGTCGAGCCGTTCACCACGGCTTTGGCCGACGCCATGCTGGCTGAAGGCCGACCCGACGCACTGAACCGCCGTTCAACCGGGTGGTGCCGAAGTACCATCACCCGATGGTCTCCTCAGCGAGGGAGGCGGCGACGGGCCGCCGCGAACAGCGCCGGCTCCAGCATCACGACCTGAGCCGGTCGCAGCTGCTCGCCGCGGCCGAGGAGGTCTTCGGGCGCAAGGGCTTTCACGACACGACCCTCAAGGAGGTCGCCGACCTCGCCGAGTTCTCTGTCGGGTCGGTGTACTCGTTCTTCGCCAGCAAGGACGACCTCTTCCAGGCGATCTTCGCCCGACGCGGCGAGGAGTTCATGGCCGAGATGCGGGCGGTCCTGACCGACGACGGGGTCGGTCCGCTCCGGCAGCTGCACGCCCTCGTCGACTTCCAGGTCGGTTGGTTCCGCCGCCACGCCCGCTTCGCCCGCCTGTACCTGCGGTACTCGAGCGCGGCGATGCTCTCGGCCGACCGCGAGGCCGACGCCGTCATCGCCGACAACTACGCCGAGTCGATGCGCCTGCAGGCCGAGCTGCTCGCCCGCGGCCAGGCGACCGGCGCGTTCCGAACAGGCGACCCCGAGGTACTGGCCCGCTTGTTCAGCGGCATCGTCTCGGCGTACCAGGCGCTGGATCCCGCCGTGGTCGACGACTCGCCCCGGGGCGAGCGCCTGCCGCTGGCCCAGCTCCACGAGCTCGTCGAACACGCCTTCGCACCGGCGCCCACCGGGCGCACCGGCACCCGCGCCGGCCGACGGGGCCGGCGATGACACCCCGCCCGCCCGAGGGCGACTGGCTCGGCACGCCGTACCTCCGCTTCGAACGCCACGGACCGTTCGCCACCGTCACCGTCGACCGGCCCCAGGCCCGGAACGCGCTCACCCCGGCGATGTACTTCGGCATCCGCTACGCGATCGACCACGTCGGGCGGGACGCCGACCTCCACGGACTCCTCCTCACCGGTGTCGACGACGTCTTCATCCCGGGCGGAGACCTCGGCGGCAGCAACGTCGACGGGTGGGCTGACTTGCCGATGCTGCTCGGTATGGACAACACGCCGTTCGAGGCGGTGCGGCGCTCGCCGAAGCCGATCGTCTGCGCCGTGAACGGGTTGTGCCAGGGCGGCGGGCTCATGATCGCCATGCTGAGCGATGTCACCGTGGCCAGCGACCGGGCCACGTTCCGCTCCCCCGAGCTGTTCCGCGGCATCGCCGACACGAACTACGCGCAGGTGCTGCCCCGCCAGATCGGTCCGGCCCGGGCCCGGGACATGCTCATGACGGGACGGACCGTCACCGCGCCCGAGGCGCTGGAGTGGGGAATCGTCGCCCGCCTCGTCGCCCACGAGGACCTCCTCGCCGAGGCCCGCAGCGTCCTCGAGATGTGCGCCCGCACCGCGCCCGAGGCGCGCCTCGCCGTGAAGCGGACGTTGCACGAGTACTACGGGCACTACGACCGCATGGGCATGGACGCCAGCCTCTTCGGGCCCGAGTCCGTCGAGGGGTTCCGCTCGTTCAAGGAGCGTCGCTCGCCGGCCTGGGTGCCCGAGGAGCTGAAGACCGACGGACGGATCTGACCCGCGGCAGACGCCTGCCGCCGACGGGGATCACGGGTCGGGGAGCGACCCGACCACCGTGAGGCGGTCGGTTGTCCGCGTGAGGCTCACGTAGAGATCTCGGCGCCCGCTCGGCCCGCTGCCAGCGATCGCCGCGGGGTCGACCACCACCACCGAGTCGAACTCGAGGCCCTTCGCGCGGCGGGGGTCGAGCACGATCCTCCGGGCTCCGAAGATGTCGGCCGTCTCGGCAACCGTGTCGAGCGCCGCCGCCAGCGCCGGCCCCAGCGACCGGGGCGCGACCACCGCGACCTGGCCGGGACCGTCGAGCTCCAGCCGCTCGACCTCGCGCACCACCGTCGCGAGGAGGTCGGGGCCAGGCGCCACGAGGCGGGGCGGCGTGGCGCCCTCC
>JACDCH010000031.1 GCA_013694495.1 Acidimicrobiia bacterium
GTGAAGGGCCGGGGCCTCAAGGACAAGCTCTACGCCCTCGCCTGGTTGATCGGGACGCTCGTGCTCCTGGGTGCGTCCTTCACCCTGGTCGGCCTGCTGGCCGCGCTGCCCGGTTGGTTGGCGCCGCTGCAGATCGGCGGCGGCCTGGCGTGCAACGTCGGGTTCTTCCTGTGGACGTACCGCATCCTCATCCACAAGTCGATCCCGTGGCGCAGCCACCTCCCCGGCGCCATCCTCGGCGGCGTCGGGTTCCACGCGCTGACGATCGTGGCGGCGGTCGTCGTCCCCCGTTCGGCGGCCTCGAGCTCGGCGCTGTACGGCTCGATCGGCGTCGTGCTCGCCCTGCTCGCCTGGCTGCTGCTCTTCGGGCGTCTGCTCGTCTACAGCGTCGTGCTCAACGTCGTCCGCTACGAGCAGTCGCACGGGACGGTGCGCGTCGAGGTCGAGGCGCCCCGCTTCGAGGGCGAGGTGCCGCTGCTCGCCGACCGCAGCGCCGTGGTCGAGCCCCGCGCCTCCTGAGCCCGGGGTCGGCGCGCTCGAACGTCAGTCGGCCGTGGCCGCGTGGCGCACGAGTCGCCCGGTGCCCTTGCCCTGCAGCGCCCCGCCGACGTCGACTGCGGCCACGGCGAACACCGCCAGCGCCGCCGTGTACGCCGCCCCGCCGATGCCGTAGACCTCGAAGCCGAACGTCAGGGCGATCACGATCACGGCCGGTCCCACGAGCAACGTGCGGGGGGCGATGTAGCGCCGCAGGACGAGCTGGTGCAGGGCCTGCAGGACGACGGCCGCGAACGCCAGCCGGGCGGCGCCGAACCCGGTCCCGAGGCCGGCCTCGAGCAGCAACGCCGGCAGCGCCCCGACGAACACGCCGACGCCGGGGACGACGCTGAGGGCGGCGACGGCGACGGCGAGGGCCATGGGCGCGGGGACGCCCTCGAGCGCGAACGCGCCCCAGGCCAGCAGCCCCACACCGAGGGCAAGGGCCAGCGTGAGGACGAGGTACATCTGGGCGCGCCCGAACCCGACGCTCACGACGTTCGAGACGCGTTCGCGCCGGCGCTCGTCGCCGATCTGGTTGATGGCCGAGCGGATGAGACCGGGCACCGCGCCGATGAGGGAGAGCGTGAGGATCAGGCAGAGGAAGTACGTCCCCGCCGACGAGGCGACCTGGCGCCCGACGCCGCTGGCCGGATCCTCGAGGTCGGCCAGCGCCTCGTCGACGCGGGTGACGAGCTCGATGTCGCGGGCGACCTGGCCGAAGCGCTCGGACTGCTCGATCTCGGCCGCCGCGGCCGGGGCGGCCCGGCGGAGGCGGTCGACCTGCTCGCCCAGGTCGCGCAGGACCCCGAGCGTGATGCCGCCGATGACCGCCCCGAGCACGAGGAACGACGCGATGATCGCCAGCGCGCGCGGCAGACGCCGGTCGAGCCAGCGCACCGCCGGCTCCAGGAGGATGGCGACGATCGCACTGGCGAGCGCCCACCCGAGGTAGCGGCGCCCGGCGCTGGCCACGCCGAACAGGACGAGCCCGAGGGCGATGCCGAGGAGCACCACCGCGACCGGCTCGGGGCCCACGACGAGCCGGAGCCGCCGCTCGACCCGGTCCGTCGGCGAGGGGGTCACGCCGACCTACCGTACGCGCGTGGACCAGGCCCGCAGCGCGACCGCCCCGACGAGGTCGCTCGTGCTCGGGTGGAAGAGCGCGGCGTGGATCGCGGCCGGGGTGTTCATGGCCCAGGTGCTCATCGGGCTCCTCGACAACATCCCGGGCAGCCTCCTCAAGGTGGGCATCGGGCTGCTGCTCGCCTTCGCCCTCGATCCGCTCGTCGTCCGCGTGCGCAACCGCTTCGGTGTGGCCCGACCGGTGGCCGTCGGCATCGTCGGCGGCGGAGCCGCGATCCTCCTCACGCTCCTCGTCGTCGTCGTCGGCCCGCCCGCGGTGGAGCAGGCGCAGCAGTTCGGCCGCGAGCTGCCCCAGACCGTCGAGGCCTTGTACGACCTGCCCATCGCCGGGCCCCGGCTCGAGGAGGCCGACGCGTCGGGGAAGGTCGTCGCCTTCTTCGACGACCTCCCGGCCCGCATCGACAGCGAGTCCATCGGCAACGCCGCCGAGCGGCTCCTCACCGGCGTCGTCTCGATGATCACCGTGCTGCTGGTGGCGATCGCGCTGCTCGTCGACGGCGACCGCCTCGTGCGGCGCCTGCTGGCCGTCATCCCCGACTCGGTGGAGGACCAGGCTGTGCGGGCGGGGCGGATCTTCACCCGCACGATCGGCGCCTACTTCTCGGGCTCGATCCTCGTCGCCATCTGCGCCGGCGCGTTCATCCTCGCCGCCGGCCTCGCCCTGGGGATCCCGCTGGCCCCGGCGGCCGGCCTGTGGGCCATCGCGGTCAACATGATCCCGCAGATCGGCGGCCTCCTGACCGGTGGGTTCTTCGCCGTTCTCGGGTTCTCGGTCAGCCCGACCCGGGGCCTCATCTGCGCCGGCATCTACTTCGTGTACATGGAGTTCGAGAACTACGTCCTCGGCCCTGCCATCGTCGGCGAGGCCGTCGACCTGTCGCCGCCGGCGACGCTCATCGCCGCGCTGATCGGCGGGGCGACGGCCGGCGTCGTGGGCGCCATGGCGTCGACGCCGCTGTGCGGCGCGATCAAGGCCATCTACCGCGAGGTCCGCTACGGCGATGACAAGCCGGCCCAGCGCGAGCGACCCGGGCTGCTCGATCGCCTCAAGCAGCTCCGGCGCAAGAAGGAGCCACCAACCGCCGAGCCGTCCCCGGCGTGACCTCGCACGTCGCCTGCGGCGACTGCGAGCGCATCCGCCCCGGGGCGATCGCGCAACCGGCGAACACGGCGTCGAGCCTGGCCTACGTCGTCGCCGGCGCCGTCG
>JACDCH010000097.1 GCA_013694495.1 Acidimicrobiia bacterium
GGCCGTGGTCGCCGCCGTCCGCGGCTGATGGGGGCGCGCCTCGCCACCGCGACGCTGGTCGTGCGCGACTACGACGAGGCGCTCGCGTTCTTCGTCGGCGCCCTGGGCTTCCGGGTGGTGGCCGACGACGACCTCGGCGGGGGGAAGCGGTGGGTCGTGGTCGCCCCCGGCGACGGCGAGCAGGCCGGGCTGCTGCTGGCCCGGGCCGACGGTCCGGGCCAGGCGGCCCGGGTGGGCGACCAGACCGGCGGGCGGGTGGCGTTCTTCCTGCACACCGACGACTTCGCCAGTGACCACGCCCGGATGGTGGCCGCCGGCGTCACCTTCGTCGAGGAGCCCCGCCACGAGCCCTACGGCAGCGTTGCCGTGTTCCAGGACCTGTACGGCAACCGCTGGGACCTCGTCGAACCGCGCTGACCGCTACGAGCGGGGGCGCTCCCCGTAGTCGCCGAACGGGGCATCGCGCTCGCGCACGGCGTCGCGCCAGCCGATCTGCTGGGCCCGGGCCACGAAGTCGAGCCCCTCTGGGTGTGGCGGGCGACGCCGTCGAAGAGGAAGCCGAGGAGCCGGCTCGTGTCCGGCTGGTACTGGTGACGGGCCACGTCGTTCAGCATCCACTTCATCATCTGCAGCTGGTTGAGCGGCAGGAGCGCCATGCGCTGCGCCAACGCCGTGCTGCGCTCGTGCAGGTCGGCGTCGGGCACGCACTCGAGGATCATCCCGGCCGCGGCCGCCTCGGTGGCCGTCAGCTCGTCGCCCGTGAAGAGGTAGCGCTTGGCCCGCTCGAGGCCGAGGCGGGCCACCCACACCCACGGCGCCTCGGGGACCCCCCACACGCGCGCCGGCGGGTAGCCGAACCGGGCGGACTCCCCGGCCACGATCACGTCGGCGTTGAGCACCATGTCGGTGCCGCCGGCGATGCACCAGCCCTGCACAGCGGCGACGGTGGGTTTCGAGATCTCGTGCAGCTTGGCGAAGGCGTTGCCGAACCGGCCGATCATCTGGACGTCGGCCACGGAGTCCCACACCCGCTCGCCGCCCCCCTCGACTCCGTCGCCCCGGGCCTGGCCCAGCGTCGACCAGTCGAGCCCGAAGCCGGCGCAGAACGCACGGCCCTCGGCCGAGAGCAGCACGACCCGCACGGCAGGATCGCGGTCGGCACCGTCGAGCGCGGCGTCGAGCTCGTCGCGCAGCTGGGGCGTGATCGTGTTGAACTCGTCCGGCCGGCACAGGACGAGGCGCCGGACGGCCCCCTCGTCCTCGATCCGGATCGCGTCGCCCACTGGCGTCAGGTGAGGAAGGCCCGGGAGAGGAACGCCGCCATCTGCGCCCGGCTCACAGGGTTCCCCGGCTGGTAGCGGTTGTCGGAGGGGACACGGGCGATCCCGGCGGCGGCGATCGCGTTGACGGACCCGGCGTGGGTCTCGAACCCGGCGAGGTCGACGAACGGCCCCTGGCCGATGGGAGCGAGGCCGAGGGCCCGGGCCAGGAACGTCGCCATCTGGGCCCGGTTGACGGCCAGTTCGGGGCGGAACGTGCCGTCCCCGAAGCCGCTGGCGATCCCGGCGGCGGCGACTGCGTTGATGTTGGCGTCGTGCGCGCCGCCGCCCGTGACGTCGCTGAACGGCCCCTGGCCGATGGGAGCGAGGCCGAGGGCCCGGGCCAGGAACGACGCCATCTGGCCGCGCGTCACCTGCCCGGTCGGCACGTAGTTGCCGGAGAGGTCGCCGGCGGTGATGCCGAAGACGGCGATGCGCTCGATCTCGACCTCGAGCAGGTTCCCGACGATGTCCGGGAAGGACGCCAACGACAGCCCCGTCTGCGCTTCGATCACACCGATGAACGACGCCACCGACGTGTAGTACGTCGGGGAGAAGCCGCACGTCGGCCCGCCGCTGACGATGCCGAGCTGGCGACGGAGTCCGTCGCGCCCTGTGGCCCACAACGGACCTCCGCTGTCGCCCCGGCAGGCGTCGACGTCGGCCGAGGACGACGAGATGGTGCCGTTCCCAGCGCAGACGATCGTCGGTGCCGCCGCCCCCGGGAACGAGTCGCCGTGGGCCGCCAACCGGGTCTGGCAGACGTCGTCGGCGATCACGGGGACGGCGCCCACCTGAAGGTCGATCGGGAAGCTTTGCGAGCTCTCGTCGCCCGACAGCCCGCCCCAGCCGGTGACGAACGCCGGCGTGCCGGGCACCTCGAGCACCTCGTGGCCGGGGAGTGAGAGGCGGGCGAGGGGGCCCGGGGCGGGGGTGGCGAGGTGGACGAGGCCGATGTCGTTCGCCGGGAAGGAGAAGTCCGGGTGGATGAACGTGCCGACCGAGTCGATCCTCGTTCCGCTGCCGTCGAGCCGGGTGGTGCCGACGATGACGTCCGGCAGGACGAGGATGTCGCCCTCGATGATCAGGCAGTGGGCCGCGGTGAGCACCCACTCCGGAGCGATGAGCGTGCCGCCGCAGTACTGGTCCTGGAAGGCGTTCCCCGGCTCGTTGTCGAAGAGCAACGCGACCTGACCGGGGAACTCACCGACGGCTGCGTTGCGGCCCTGCGTGACCTTGGCCGGGTCGCCGGGCTCGGCGCCGACCGGAGCCGCCGCGACGAGGGACGCGAGGACGAGCAGGACGAGCAGGATGAGGAAGGGTGACCGCCGCACCGGCGCAGTGTTGCAGGTCTCAGGACCGCGTGGTCACAGCCTTCGCCACGAGCGGGGCGAGGTCGCCCCGGTCGGTCACGACGACGTCGTCGAGCCCGAGCCAGCCGGCCATCAGCCGCAGCTCCGCAGCCAGCTCCTCGGCCACCCAACCGACGTCGACGCCTGCCTCGCTGTAGGCCGCCCGGGCCAGCAGCGCCGACGCCTTGCGGTCGGCCTTGAGGTCGACGCGGGCCACCAACCGGTCGTTGAGCAGGAAGGGCACCACGTAGTAGCCGAAGATCCGCTTCGGGGCGGGCACGTAGATCTCGATGCGGTAGTGGAAGTCGAAGATGCGCAGCGGTCGCTCCCGCTCCCAAACCAGCGAGTCGAACGGCGCCAGCAGCGCGCGGGCGTTGACCCGGGCCGGCACCTTGGTGCCGGGGTAGAGGTAGGCCGGCACGTCCCAGCCCTCGACGGTGGTTGCGTCGAGCTCGCCGTCGGCGGCCATGGCCACCACCGAGGCGCGGGCCGCCACCTTGTTGAGGTGGCCGTAGGAGTACCGGGCGATGTCGTCGGCGGTGGCCACGCCCATGGCCCGAGCGGACCGGCGCAGCACCTCGCGCCGTCCCTCCTCCTCCGGCAGCGCCGGCAACGCGAGCGTGGTCGACGGCAGCACGCGCTCGGGGAGGTCGTAGAACCGCTCGAAGTTGCGGCCTCGGTACGCGGTGAGGTCGCCCCGCCAGAACAGGACCTCGAGGGCCTCCTTGGCCAGGTCCCAGTCCCACCACGTGCCCCGGCGCCGGGTCCCCGGGTCGCGGAGGTCGGCAGGGACGAGCGGTCCTGCGTCCTCGGCCCGCTGGAGGACCTCGTCGAGGTAGCTGCGGTGCTCCTCGATCCACCGGGCCCGCCGCTCGTGATCGTCGGTGATGCGCCACCGCAGCGCGGGGTGGAGGTTGGTGTCGATGAAGCAGGCGGCGTGCCACAACTGCTCGAACACCTCGCCGCTGCGGTAGAGCCACTCCGACAGCGCGCCGCGGTCGTAGGGCCCGAGACGGGCGAAGAACGTGAGCTCGTGGGCCCGGGTGATGACGTTCACCGAGTCGAGCTGCACCGCGCCGACCGTGTCGACGACCGCCCGGAAGTGGCGCCGGTCGACCTTGGCGCCGCGCGCCCCGGGCCGCCGCCCGGCCAGGCCCTGGGCGGCCACTGCGATGCGTCGGGCCTGGGCTGCGGACAGCTCGGAGCGGGGCATCCGGGGCACGCTACGGTGCCTTCATGCGCGTCGTCGTCGACTTCGATCTGTGCGAGAGCAACGCCCTGTGCATGGCGGCCGCCCCCGAGGTGTTCGAGGTGCGCGACGACGACTTCCTGTACGTGCTGCAGGAGGAACCGCCCGAGGAGCTGCGGGCCAAGGTCGAGGAAGCCGTGCGCCGCTGCCCCAAGCAGGCCATCACGATCGACGACGGAGCGGGCGCAGCAAAGCCGCCGCCGGCGGCTGCCGAGAAGCCCGCGGGCGCGGAGATCAAGCCGACCACACCGGAGTTGTGACCCGCACGATCGTCGTCGTCGGCGCGTCCCTCGCCGGCTGGCGGGCCGCGATCGAGCTGCGCGAGTCCGGCTTCGACGGCCGCCTGGTGGTGGTGGGGGAGGAACGGCACCGGCCCTACGACCGCCCGCCCCTCTCGAAGCACGTCCTCGCCGGCACCCAGCCGCCCGAGGCCGTCGACCTCGCCCGGGCCGACGACCCCGAGGTCGAGTGGGAGCTCGGCGTGCGGGCGGTCGGGCTCGACGTCGCCGCCCACGCCGTGGCGCTGGCCGACGGCCGCACGCTCGCCTACGACGGGCTCGTCGTCGCCACGGGGGCCACGCCGCGGCGGATCGGGGCGTGGGACCTCGCCGCGGTGCACGTCCTGCGCACCCTCGACGACTGCCTCTCGCTGCGGGCCGATCTCGTGGCCTCGCCCACGCGGCTGCTCGTGGTGGGCGCCGGCTTCATCGGCGCCGAGGTGGCCGCCACGGCGCGCGGCCTCGGCGTCGAGGTCACCATGGTCGAGCCCCTCGAGGTGCCCGTGCTGCGGGGGCTCGGCCCCCGGCTGGGCGCGGTCGTGGGCGATCTCCACCGCGAGCGCGGCGTCGACCTGCGCCTGG
>JACDCH010000102.1 GCA_013694495.1 Acidimicrobiia bacterium
CCGCCGAGCCCCGCAGGTTGAGCCGCGAGACGGCCACGGCCAGGGGCCACAGCAGGCAGGCGAGCAGGACCAGCCACGGGGCGAGGTCGACCCGGGAGCGGCCGGCGGCGAGGTCGGCCGCGTCGAAGGCCTGCTGGGTGGTGATGGCGCCCCGGCCGTTGGTGGCGGTCGAGAGGGAGGCGAGGGCGGCCTCGTCGGGCTCGCCCGGATCGAACTCGGGCGGGTACGAGAGGTTGGCCAGGGTCGAGCCGCCCGAGGTGGCCGCGCCATCGGGGCCGTTCACCACGGCGCCGACGGCGTAGGTGCCGTCGTCGCTCACCGGCACCTCGCCGGTGAACTCGCCCGAGCCGCTGCGCTCGAGGGGGATCTCGATGGGCTGGAGGTCCGGGCCGGTCACCCGGGCGACGGCGGTGGCGCCGTCGGCGAAGGCACCCTCGGCGTCCACGGTCACCCGCAGCACGCCGTCCTCGACCCGGGCCGACACGCCGGTCGTGCCGGACTCGACGCCGAACGTGTCGCGCACGACCTCGGACCAGAAGGACACGTAGCCCTCCCACGACGCCCACGTCTGCGACCACCGGTCGGACGCGTCCGAAGCCCATGCCGTCGACCGTCCGAGGCCGACCTGCCAGGTGGTCAGCAACGGGTCGCGGTCGGGGCCGATGCGCAGCAGCGTGGCTGCCTGCGGCTTGGCCGTGGTGGCGACGTAGCCGAGCAGCGGTGGGGCCGCGGAGAGGTCGGCGACGACCTCGTCGTTCGACGTCACCTCGGGCAGGAACGAGCCCTCGTTGATGAAGTCGCGGCTGGCCAGGATGGCCTCCTCCATCATCACCTGCGGGATGCTCTGGAGGTCGCGACCGGGGTAGAAGCGCCCGTGGCCGGCGATGGCGATGTCCTCGAGGTCGTCGGCCGCGCCCTCGCCGGTGGCGATGACCGACACGGTGATGCCCTCGTTCTCGTACAGCGCGGCGGCCTCGTCGGCCATCTCGTCGAAGGCGTCGATGGCGGTGAAGCCGTCGGTGAACAGGATGATGTGCTTCAGCGCCGCGCTCGACTGGCGCAGCGCCTCGGCCGCCAGGGTCAGCGACTGGCGGAGGTTCGTGCCGCCGCTGGGTCGGATGGCGGCGAGGCCCTCGCGCACCACGTCCTCGGGCGGCAACTGCTGGAGGTCGATGAGCCACTCGTGGTCGGTGTTGAAGGCCAGCACGCCCACTTCATCGATCTCCGACAGTGCGCTGATGGCCCGTTCCGCAGCGGCCCGGGCGATGTCGGTCTTCTCGACGCCGCCGGGCAGCCGGCTGTTCTGCCCCTGGCCCTCGGCGCAGTGGCATTCGCCCATCGAGCCCGACGAGTCGATGGCGAGGACCTCGGCCACCGACTGGCGCCGGCGGGGATCGGTGATCTCGCTGATGACCGGCAGCAGCTCCTCGAGCGGCGTGCCGAGGTAGCCGCCGACCCCGTAGGAGCGCTCGCCGCCGATGGTCACGAGGCCGTGGCCGAGGTCGCGGGTCGACGCCGCCAACGTGGCCACCTGAGCGGGGCTGAGCATCCCGGCCTGGACGTTGACGAGGATCACCGACTGGTAGCCGGCCAGGCGGTCGAGCGGCGGCAGGGCGCTGGCGTCGACGACGTCGGTCCCGATGCCGGCGGCCTCGAGCGCGGCGGCCAGGGTGGCCGCCTCGCCAGGCGTCCCCTCGGCCAGCAGCACGGTGGCCGGCCCCGCCACCTGCACGGCGGCGTAGCCGACGTCGTTCTCGGCCACCGCGTCGCCCTGCCCCGACACCCGGGCCTGGTAGCGGCCCAGCCCGCTGGCCCCAGCCACCTGCGGGATGCTCACGACGGTGCGGCCGACGGGCACGTCGACGATGCGCTCGTCGACCACCTCGGTGTCCCGCAGCAACGTGATCTGGACCGGCCCGGCCTGGTCGGCGTCCACAGTGACCTCGACGTCGAAGGCCTCGCCCTCGCGCACCCGCGCCGGCGTGTCGATGGCGGCGACGGCGAGGTCGGCCTCGCCGGTCTGGCCGACGAGGCGGTACTCGACCGCGATGCCGGCGTCCTCGAGGCGGGCCGCCTCGGCGGCGGCGTCGCCGTCGGTGGCCCGGCCGTCG
>JACDCH010000131.1 GCA_013694495.1 Acidimicrobiia bacterium
CGCGCCGGTCGCCCCGGTCGCCGCGGTCACCCCGGTCGCCGCGGCCCTTGGGGGCCAGCTGGGTGGTGACGAGCTCCTCCTCGCCCCGGCCCGAACCGACGACCTCGATCCGCTCGGGCTCGCTGCGCTCGCGCTGCTGCGCCGCGGCCACGCCGACGATGGTGATCCCCTCGATCTCGAACTCGGCGTCGACCTTGAGGACATCGCCGGTCTTGGCGGCGCCCGGGAGCAGGTCGCCGTCGAGGACGCCCTTCGGCTGGCGGGCGCCGGCGGCGCGCCACGTCCACGAGCCGTCGCCCCGATCGCTCGTGAGTTCGATCTCGATCCTGCGGGGCATAGAGGCGAAACCTTAGGCCGTCTCCGCCCGCAGCCGAGGAACGACGGGCCCGCGGCGGACCCGCCGACGACCGCCGCTCAGCGCCGTTTGGCGGTCTTCTTGGCCGGCGGAGCCGCCTTCTTGGCCGCCGCCTTGGTGGCGGGCGCGGCCCCCGGGGCCTTCCTCGCCGGCGCTCGCTTCGCGGGGGTCGCCGGCGTCGTCGCCTTCGCCGCCTTCGCCGCCGGTTCGGAGGCCCGGTCGTCGGTGGCGCCGGCCGCCTGCTCCGCCAGCTTCCGCAGCTCGAGGACGGCGGCGCCGAAGCCGTCGGCGATGTCCCAGACGTCGGGCACGGTCTCCCGACAGCCGATCACGCCGAAGTCGACGTGCCCCATGTTCGACAGGACGGTGAGGTTCAGGCCGGCACCCTCCAGCAGCGGCCCGAACGGGAAGACGCCCTTCACCTGAGCCCCCGCCGCGAAGAGCGGGATCGGTGGGCCGGGCACGTTCGACACGATGAGGTTGTGCACGGGCCGGTGGCGGTCGGCCAGGTTGAGGTTCGAGTACAACCGCATCGCCCGGTTGAAGAGGGTGGGCGGGATGAACTGGGCGAAGTCCTGCAGCGTGTCGGCGCCGATGGCGCTCTGCATGATCTTCGCCTCCTTCGTCTCGGCGTTGATCGTGCGCAGGACCTCGAGCGGGTCGTCGAGCTGCACCGGCAGGCGGACGAACATGGTGGACACCTGGTTGGTGCCCGCCTGGTCGGTCTTGCCGTGCACCGACACCGGGACCGAGCACACGAGCGGCTGGTCGGGCAGGTCGTCGTGGGCCGCCAGGTAGCGGCGCAGGGTCATCGTGCAGGCGGCGAGGACCACGTCGTTGACGGTGGTGCCGAACGTGGACTTCACGAGCCGCATGTCATCGAGGGTGGCCTTGCCGAAGGCGACGACCCGGTGGGGGGTGATGGCGCCGGACCAACGCACCCGGGGCGCGGTGAACGGCATCGCCGGCGTCGGCTTGTCGGGGTCGGTGGGGCCGCTGCGCTGCTGGACGACGTCGGCGACGCTCTTCACCGTGCGCCGCAGCACCTTCACCATCCGCGCCGGGTTGCCGGTGACGTGGCGCAGCGCGTCGACAGCGAGCTCGAGGTCGCCCGGGATCGTGTCGGGTTGCCAGGGCTGCGCCGGGGCCGGCGGCGGCTCGGCATCGGGTGCGAGGTCGAACAGGTGGGCCATGAGGTCGGCCCCGGTCACGCCGTCGATGGCGGCGTGGTGCATCTTCGTCACCATGGCGAGGTGGCCGTCCTCGAGGCCCTCCACCAGCCAGAGCTCCCACAGCGGGCGGGTGCGGTCGAGCGGTCGCGAGGCGATGTCGCCCACGATCTCGGCCAGCTCGTGCATCGAGCCCGGGGCCCGCACCACGGTGCGGTGCATGTGGTTCTCGATGTCGAAGTCGGGGTCCTCGATCCACAGGGGGTGCGAGATCTGGAAGGGCACCGTCACGAGGCGCCGGCGGAACGGGGCCAGGAGGTGCAGGCGCTCCAGGATGAGGTCGACGACCCGCTCGAAGCTGTAGGCGACCGGCGACGTCGACGGATCGAGCACCATCGTGCCGACGACGTGCGCATGGGCCGACGGCGTCTCCATGTAGAGGAACGAGGCGTCCATCCCCGATAGGCGTTGCTGCATTGGCTCCCGATCTCCCTCTGTCGTTCGCCGGATGAGTTCGACGGGTCAGGCGTCGGGGCCTGTCGCCGCGCCTGCCTTCGAGGCGATGCCCGAGGTCCGCCGCCACTGCCGGATGAGGTGGCGGTCGAGGCCGTTCGTGAGCCAGACGAACGACGAGCCGCGACCCGGGTCGGCCCAGGCGATCTGGCCGCCGGCCCCGCCGTGGCCGAACGCCCGGGGTCCGGTGCGGTGCCCGAAGCCCCGCATGTGGGCCTGGCCGTCGTCGCCGGCCAAGACGATCGACAAGGCCCGGTTGGCGGGGACGCCGGTCTGCGGGTCGGCGAACGTGTTGCGCACGTTGTCCGTCGCGTCGGCGAGGACCTCCGGGTCCCACAGCTCGTCGGGGTTGCTGAGCAGCGCTTGGTAGAAGAGCGCGAGGTCGGCCGCCGTGCTCACGGCGCCGCCGCCCGGCACGCCGACGGAGAGGTTGGCCGGGTCGGCGAACAACAGCAGTGCGTCGTCGGTGACCTCGCCGAGGTCGAAGCCGGGGATGCCGAGGACGGCCTCCCACTCGGCTGCGCTCGGGGGGTCGCCGACGTTGCGGACCCGCGCCACGTCGGCCGCGTCGGTCGCGTCGACCCCGAGGGCGAGGCGCTCGAGGCCGAGGGGCTCGAGCACGCGGCGCCGCACGGCCGTCCGGTGGTCGACGCCGTCGATGCGCTCGAGCAGCTCGGCCAGCACCCAGTGCGCCGACGTGGCGTGGTACTCGAACCGCGATCCCGGCTCCCAGTTGAGCCGCCAGCGGTCGAAGGCGGCGAGGCGGCCCTCCCGGGTGTCCCAGGCGCCCGGCCCGAGCGGCGCCAGCGGGAAGCCGGAGGTGTGGAGCAGCACCTGCTCCACGGTGATGACGTCCTTGCCGTTCGACCCGAACTCGGGGACCAGGTCGGCCACCCGGTCCTGGAGCCGCAGCGACCCCTCGGCGAGCAGCTGCCAGATCGCCGACGCGACGACGGCCTTCGTGCAGCTGAAGATCACGAACCGGGTGTCTTCGCCGGCCGGGGCCTCCCCGATCGTCTCGCCCGCGACGACCTCCCCGTCGACCGCCAGCGCCCACTGCGCGGTCGGCAGCAGGCCCTCGTCGACCTCGCGCCGCGCCCGCTCCGTGAGCGCCGCCAGCGCCTCGTCGTCGACGACGCTCCCCCTGATGTCGCTCATCGGGGGATACTTGCACTTCGGTCGACGACGTGACGGGGGAGGACGCGTGGAACGGCTCTCAGGCCTCGACGCCAGCTTCCTCTACAACGAGACGGCGACGCTCCACATGCACACGCTCAAGTACGCAGTGCTCGACGTCGCCAACGTGGAGGGCGGGTTCACGGTGGAGCGTCTGCGCCACGAGCTCGAGCGCCGCCTCCACCTGTTGCCGCCGTTCCGGCGGCGCCTCGTCGAGGTCCCCTTGGGGCTGCACCACCCGGTGTGGATCGAAGACCCGGACTTCGACCTCGACCTGCACGTGCGGCGGGTCGGGGTGCCCGCGCCCGGCGGCCGTCGCGAGATGGACGAGCTGATCGGCGAGATCGCGTCGTGGCCCCTCGACCGGCGTCGGCCGCTCTGGGAGTGCTGGGTGCTGGAGAGCCTCGCCGACGACCTCGACGACCCTGCCGCGGGCCCGCCGTCGGGCACGCGGGTGGGCTTCCTCGTGAAGATGCACCACGCCATGGCCGACGGCGTGGCCGCGGCGGCGCTGCTGGCCAACGTGATGGAGGTCGAGCCCGACGCGGTCGACCCGCCGCCGCCGCTCGAGGCGTGGCGCCCCGACGAGGTACCCACGGCGTGGGGCCTCGTCGTCGCGGCCCTGGTCGACGGCGTCGCGAACCTGCGGGCGCTGCCCGCCCTGCTGTGGCGCACGGTCGGCGGGCTGCGGGCCGTGTCCCGCCGTCGGCGGGTGGCCGAGGTGTCGCCGCCGCTGCCGATCCTGCACACCGGCCGCACGCCGTTCAACGGCGCCCTCACCGCGCACCGTGCGTTCGCCACCTGTGACCTCGCCCTCGCCGACGTGAAGCTCGTGCGGCAGGCGTTCGGCGTCACCATCAACGACGTCGTCCTCGGCCTCGTGGGCGGATCGCTGCGGGCGCACCTCCTCGCCGTCGACGCCCTCCCGTCCCGCCCGCTCGTGGCCGGCGTCCCCGTGGCCTCCGACGCCGGCAGCACCGATCGGCTCATGGGCAACAAGGTGTCGAACCTTTTTACGACCCTGGCCACCGATGTGGCCGACCCGGTGGAGCGGTTGGCGGCCATCCACGCTGTCGCCGGCGCAGCCAAGGAGGTCCACAACCTCCTCGGCGCCGACATGCTCGGCGACTGGAGCGAGTACGCACCGCCCCGGCTCTACGCGTGGTTCATGCGGCAGTACAGCCGGTTCAACCTGGCCGACCGGCACCGCCCGCCGATCAACCTCGTCGTGTCGAACGTGCCCGGGCCCCGCGACCCTCTCTACATCGCCGACGGCCGGCTGGCGGGCATCTGGTCGGTCGGCCCGGTGGTCGAGGGCGTCGGGCTCAACGTCACCGTGTGGAGCTACCTCGACCAGGTCCATGTGGGCGTCATCGGCTGCCGCGACCACTGGTCCGACCTGCACGTCGTGACCGACGGCATGCAGGCCGCGCTGGCCGAGCTGCTCGACCGGGCGGAACCCGCTACCCGTATGCCCGCCGAATCTGACGCGGCGTCATAAGGTGACGTTCGTGTCGACGACCTGGGCGGGCGAAGAGGCATGCGAAGCGGAGGAGGCGGTCGTCGCCAGCGGCGGGCCGGCGCTTCCGATGGGACGGCGGGTGGCCCTCCGGGGCCGCGGCACCACGTTCGTGCGCGAGGTGCGCGGCCCGGCCGGCGCCCCCACCGTGCTGCTCCTGCACGGGTGGATGGCGAGCGGCGGGCTCAACTGGTTCCAGGCGTTCGAGCCGCTGTCGGAGCAGTTCAACGTGGTCGCCCTCGACCAGCGGGGCCACGGCCGCGGCATCCACTCGCGCCGGCGGTTCACGCTGGCCGACTGCGCCGACGACGCCGCCGCCCTGCTCGACACCCTCGGCACCGGGCCGGTGATCGCGGCCGGGTACTCCCTCGGTGGCCCGGTGGCGCAGCTCCTGTGGAAGCGCCATCCCGACGTCGTCTCGGGCCTGGTGCTGTGCGCCACCTCGCACCACCTCATGCCCGGCATGCGCGAGCAGATGATCTTCTCGTCGATGATGGCGGCCGCGGCCGGCACCACGCGGGTCGGTCAGCTGGCCACCCGCATCCCGGCCCGGCAAGTGCGGTCCCGCTTCGGCAACCGCACCCGAGGCCTGCGACCCGACACGATGCGGGCCTGGGCCCGGGCCGAGATGGGGCGCCACGACTGGCGCCAGGTCCTCGAGGCCGGAGTCGCCATGTCGAACTACCACGCCAAGTGGATCGGCGAGATCGACGTGCCCACCACGGTCGTCGTCACCACCCAGGACCGGGCGGTCAACCCGTTCGCGCAACTGCGGATGGCGCTCAAGATCCCCGGCGCGCAGATCCAGCGCATCGAGGACGGCCACATCGTGTGCGCCAAGCCCGTCTTCGGGCCGGCCGTCGTCCGCGCCTGCGAGGACGTCGCCGCCCGCATCGACGCGAGCGCCACCGCCTCGACCGCGTGACGGCGTGACCGAGGGCCGCCCCGGGCCGCTCCGGGGGGTGAGGGTCCTGGAGCTCGGCGCCATCGGGCCGGTGCCGTTCTGCGGGCTCCTGCTCTCCGATCTCGGCGCCGACGTCGTCCGCCTCGACCGGGCTGCAGCCGTGACCGGTGCCGACCCTGCCTACGCGCCCGGCAACGTGCTCGACCGGGGCCGCCGGTCGGTCGGGGTCGACCTGAAGCACCCCGAGGGCGTGGGGCTCGCCCTGCGGTTGGCGGGGGAGGCCGACGTGGTCATCGAGGGCTGGCGGCCCGGGGTGGCGGAGCGCCTCGGCGTCGGCCCCGAGGCGTGCTCGGCCCGCAACCCAAAGGTGGTCTACGGCCGGATGACCGGCTTCGGCCAGGACGGCCCCTGGGCCCCGCAGGCCGGCCACGACATCGACTACCTCGCCCTGGCCGGCGTCCTCGGAGCGTTCGGCCGGGCGGGCCAGCCGCCCACACCGCCGATCAACGCCGTCGCCGACTTCGGCGGTGGCGGCCTGCTGCTCGCCCTCGGTCTCGTCGCCGCCCTGTTCGAGGTGCGCGGCGGCGGACCCGGCCAGGTGGTCGACGCCTCGATGGTCGACGGCGCCGCCCTGCTGCTCGCGCCGTTCTTCGCCGCCGCCCAGCTCGGGTTCTGGGGGCCGCGGGGCACGAACTCGCTCGACTCCGGCGCCCCGTTCTACGACAGCTACGAGTGCGGCGACGGCGGGTGGGTGGCAGTCGGCGCCCTCGAGCCGCAGTTCTACGCCGCCCTCCTCGACGGCCTGGGTCTCGACCCTGCCGAGGTGCCCGACCGCGAAGATCGCGCCCGCTGGCCCGAGCTGCGGGCCGTCCTGGGCGCCCGCTTCCGGACCCGCACGCGCGATGAGTGGGACGCTCTCTTCGGGCCCGACGGCGACCACGACGCCTGCGTCGCCCCGGTCCTCGACCTGGCCGAGGCGCCGTCGCACCCGCACCACGTGGCCCGGGGCACCTTCACCGAGCGCGACGGCGTCGTCCACCCGTCGCCGGCCCCCCGCCTGTCCGCCACGCCGGCCACCATCGCCGGCCCGTCCTGCTACCCAGGCCAGCACACCCGCGTCGCCCTGGCCGACTGGGGGATCCCCGCCGCCGACGTCGCCGCCCTCGAAGCCGCCGGCGCGCTCGCCCAGCACCCCGCGGGCGCCTGACGCACGTGCGGGGTGCTAGTTGGCGGCGACGAAGTAGGGGTCGCACAGCTTGCAGGGGGCGAGGCCCTCGCTCGCCGACACCGCCCGCAGCCCGATCTTGCCGGCCACCACCACGCACTCAGGGCGGTGGGCCATGCTGCCCCGCTCCGTGGCGACGAGGTCGAGGGCGCCGCCGGTCGCGACGACGGGGACGGAGGCGACGGCGGCGACCGCCGGGCGGGCCGGCGCGGCGCTGCCGTTGGCGTGCGGGGTGCCGGCGGCGACCCGGCCGAGCGACTCCTCGAGCCGGGTGATGGCGTCGATCACCGCGGCCGACTGCGTGCGGTGCTCCTTCACGAGCTCGGTCACCCAATGCGAGAAGTACATGAACGAGCCGAGGAAGCAAAGCCCCAGGCCGAGGAAGCCACCGGAGATGGCGTAGGGGATCTGCTCGTAGAGGAACGGCGTGTGGGCGGCGCCGCTCCAGCCGATGACCACCATGATCAGGCCGAGCGGGGCGAGGATGCCGCCCAGGATCAGGAGGACCTTCTCGTTGAGGTTGCGCGAGCCGCCGGTGCGGATGCCGCGCACGCCCTCGGCGAGACGCTGGAGGCGGCGGGCGTCGGCGTGGGGATCGGACGCGGGGCCGCGGCCGTGGGCGACGTCCTCGGCGATGGCCCGCATCTCGGCCTCGGTCTCGGCGATCGCGTCCGCGTGCACCTCGGTATGCACCACCTCGGGCGCTACGACCTCGACGGGAGGCGGTGCGTCGGCGGGCTGCCCGTCGGGGCTGGCCCGCAGCTGGTCGCCGCGCTTGCTCATCCGGTCACCTTCCTGTCCAGGCCGTCGGGGCACGACGACGTGGCCACGCTCAAGCTGTTGTCGGCGAGCTTGCCCGCTCCCCAGGCGAACGCCGGCGACCCGAGCACCAGCGCGGCCGCCACGAGGACGCCGACGCCGGCCAGGTTCGCGGCCAGCGCCGCCCCGCTGCTGATGGGGGC
>JACDCH010000230.1 GCA_013694495.1 Acidimicrobiia bacterium
GACCGACGCGGCCCGGGTCCTCGCCTTCGCCCGAGGGGCACCGGCCGAGGTCGTCGTCGTCGCCACCCGGCCGGGCCCCCGCGCCACCGTGGCCGCCGACGCCGTGGTCGCGCTCCCGGCCGGCCGCTGGACCGACCTCGTCACGGGCGACGCCGTCGTGGGCACGCTCGAACTGGGCGGGCGCGTGCTCCCGCTGGCGGTGCTGGAGCGCGACCGATGAGGGCGGAGGTCTGGGCGCCCCACGCCGGCACCGTCGACGTCGTCCTCGTCGACGGCAGCCACCACCGCCTCGAGCGCGACGCCACCGGCTGGCACCGGGGCGGACCCGAGCTGGTCGACGCCGAGGAGTACCGGTTCAGCCTCGACGGCGGGGACCCGCTGCCCGACCCCCGCTCGCACTGGCAGCCCGACGGCATCGACGGGCCGTCAGCGGCCGTCGATCACGGGGCCTTCCCGTGGACCGACGACGAGTGGCAGGGGTTCCAGCTGCCCGGCTCCGTCGTCTACGAGCTCCACGTCGGCACGTTCAGCGCCGAGGGCGACTTCGACGCCGCCATCCTCCACCTCGACCACCTCGTCGACCTCGGGGTCGACGCAGTGGAGGTCATGCCGATCGCCGAGTTCTCCGGCGAGCGGGGGTGGGGCTACGACGGGGTCCTGCTGTGGGCCCCCCACCACGCCTACGGCGGGCCGGGCGCCTTCAAGCGCTTCGTCGACGCGTGTCACCGGCGCGGCCTCGGGGTGATCCTCGACGTCGTCTACAACCACCTCGGCCCGGTCGGGAACCACCTGTCCCGCTTCGGCCCGTACTTCCACGACCGACACCAGACGCCGTGGGGCGACGCCGTGAACCTCGACGGGCCCGACGCGGCCGAGGTGCGCGCTTTCATCATCGGCAACGCCGCGCACTGGTTCGTCGACCACCACGTCGACGGACTCCGCCTCGACGCCGTCCACGCCCTCGTCGACGAGTCGCCCCGCCACCTGCTCGAGGAGCTGGCCGAGGAGGTCGAGCACCTGGCCGCCAACGTGCGACGCCCGCTGTGGCTCATCGCCGAGGACGACCGCCCTGACACGAAGGTGGTCCTGGGCCGCGACGCCGGCGGCCACGGGCTCCACGCCCGCTGGGCCGACGACCTCCACCACGCGCTGCACGCCGCCATCACCGGCGAGACCAGCAGCTACTACGCCGCCTTCGGGCCGGTGGGGCGCATCGCCGAGGCGATCGACCGCTTGCTGCTGCGCAGCGACGAAGGCGTGCCAGCCGCGGTCAGCAGCCACCGGTTCGTGACCTGCGCCCAGAACCACGACCAAGTGGGCAACCGGGCCACCGGCGACCGCCTCTCCCACCAGGCGGGGCTCGACGCGGCCCTCGCGGCAGCGGCCATCGTGCTGCTCGCACCCGGCACCCCGATGCTGTTCCAGGGCGAGGAGTGGGCGGCGTCGGCGCCGTTCCCGTACTTCTGCGACGTCGACGACCCCGAGCTCGCCGCCGCCATCCGCGACGGTCGGCGCCGGGAGTTCGCCGAGTTCGGGTGGGATCCGGCGTCGATCCCCGACCCGCTCGATCCGGCCACGGCGGCGGCCGCCCACCTCGACTGGTCCGAGGTCGGCGTCGACGACCACGCCCGGGCGCACGAGTGGTACCGGGCCCTCCTGCGCCTGCGCCGGGAGCGCCCCGACGTCACCGACGGACGTCGCGATCGGACGTCGGTCCACGCCGACGAGGCGACCCGGCTCGTCGTGGTCCGCCGGGAGCGCACCGCCGTGCTCGCGAACCTGGGGACCGAGGCGGCGGCTGTCCCGCCGTCCCTGCTCGGCGCAGGTGCTGCGTCGGTCCTCCTCGCCAGCGCCGGCGGGCTCGAACCGGCGCTCGACGGGTCGATCACCCTGCCGGCGGGGGTGACCGCCGTGCTGGCCACCGGGTAGGGGAACGGCGCGTCGGGTAATGGGGGTGGATGCCCCGCCGCTCCCGAACCCTGCTCGCCGCCCTCCTCCTGACCTGCGGCGCCGCCGCCGGTTGCGGCGACGACGACACGTCCGGCGGCAGCCCGACCCCGACGT
>JACDCH010000243.1 GCA_013694495.1 Acidimicrobiia bacterium
GGTCGGACGGCTGAGGTGGGCTCCCGCCGCCGCCCCGTCGCCCCGTCCGGCGCCGACGCCGAGGACGACCCGCCGCCGTCGAAGCCGCTCGTGCCGGGCGTCGCCTCGGCGCTGTCGCCGCTGGTCCGGCGGATCCTCGGCCCGAACCCGGGTGTGATGACCGGCCCCGGCACCAACACCTACCTCGTCGGCATCGACGAGGTGGTGGTGGTCGATCCCGGCCCCGACGACGATGCCCACCTCGAGGCCATCTGCGGGTGCGGCGGCGATCGCATCCGCTGGATCGTGTGCACGCACACCCACCCGGACCACCACCCGCTCACCGCCCGGCTGGCCGCCCGCACCGGCGCCGAGGTGCTGGCCTTCGACGCCCGCGACGGCCTCGAGATCGACCAGCCGATGGTCGACGGGGACGTCATCGAGGCCACCGAGTTCCGCCTCCGGGCCGTGTACACGCCGGGCCACGCCTCCCACCACCTCTGCTTCCTCCTCGAGGAGGAGCGCCTCATGTTCTCGGGCGACCACGTGATGAACGGCTCGACGGTCGTGATCGCGCCGCCCGACGGCGACATGGCGGCCTACCTCGCGTCGCTCGAGCGGCTGCGCACGCTGCGACCCCCGCTGCGGGCCATCGCCCCCGGCCACGGGCACCTCATCGAGGACCCGGCGGCGAAGCTGCAGGAGTACATCGATCACCGCCTGGCTCGCGAGGCGCAGGTGCTCGAGACCCTCGACGCCCTCGGCGGCGCCGGCACCGCGGCCGGGATCGTCGAGCGGATCTACCTCGACCTCGTCGAGGAGCTCGTACCCAGAGCGCGGCAGTCGGTGCACGCCCACCTGCGCAAGCTCGTCGACGACGGGGCCGTCGCCACCACCGACCACGACGACGAAGCCGCCACCTGGTCGCTCGCCTGAGAGTTCTTCGCCGTCACTCGCTTCGCTCCGTTCCGGCGAGTGTTGTCGTCCTCGCTGCGCTCGGTCGTTGCGGTCCTCGGCCGACTTCGTCGCCCTGCGGTCGATGCCTGGGGGCTCCGCCCCCAGACCCCCAGCGCCTCCGGCGGGCGACAGGCGCGTCGGCACGACCCCGTTGTTCGTCCGCAAGTCCTGAGTCGAGCTCACTCGCTTCGTTCCGTTCGCGCCGGCCGGCGCAGAGGGATGGCGCGTCGCACGTCGAAGCCTCCTGTGTGAGCGAGAGGCGAGGGAGGCCGGACTCCCTGGGCGCGGTCGAGGCCGGCGAGGTGCTCGGCCTCGCGCCCACGGTCGTCGTCGCCCTGGCCGACGCCGGCTACGTGCACCCCTCCGACGGGCCTCCGGGCGATCCGCGCTTCGCGCTGGGCGACCTCAAGGCCTTCCAGGCCCGCGTCGTCGAGGGCGCGACGGTCGGGCCGGCGTGGCCGCTGTCGGTCGAAGACGGCGCCTTCGACGCCTCCGAGCTGGTCGCTGCCCTGGAAGGCCGGGCCGTCGAGATCGGCAACCGCGCCCTCGCGCTGCTCGCGACGTTGCTGCCGGAGGCGGCCGGCTACGACGACGCCCAGCGGGCCCGCTTCCTCACCGAGGCCGTCGACCGCATCGAGGCGATCATCGCCCTCTGCGCGCGGGGCCCGCAGGGCGGCGAGCCGATCGAGCTCGACCTGGCCGAGATCGGCGCCGACGCGGCCCACGCCGGCGTGGCGCTGCCCGGCGTGCTGCTGGCGCTGCGCCTGTCCCGCGACGTCGTGGTGCAGACCGCCATCGAGATCTCCGAGGCCAGGGGCCGGCACTGGGGCCTGGCCCTCTCGGTCGTGCTCAACCGGGTGCTGCCGGCGATCGATCGCCTGGCCGACGCCGCCGCCCGCGGCTACTGGGAGGCGGTACTCGAGATCGAGGCCGAGTCGCTCGAGCGCTACCGCAACGTGGTCGAGCAGGCCACCGACGGCGTCTTCGAGCTCGACGAGTCCGGCGTCGTCCGCTACGGCAACCGGGCCTTCGGCGCGCTGCTCGGGTTGCGCACCGACGCCCTCGTGGGGTTCCCGATCCCGGCGCTGCTCGGGCCCTTCGAGCTCGGCGCGGCCGAGTCCGAGGTCCGGGTCCGCCGCGACGACGGCGCCGAGCTCACGCTGCTCCTCCGGCAGTTCGAGCGGGTGCGGGAAGGCGTGGTGGTCGGCTGGGACGCCGTGGCCCGCGACGTCACCGGCGACCCGACCCGGGCCCGCCCGCGCCCCGACGC
>JACDCH010000320.1 GCA_013694495.1 Acidimicrobiia bacterium
CCTGTCGACCGCCGGAGGCGCTGGGGGTCTGGGGGCGGAGCCCCCAGGCATCGGCCGCAGGGCGACGAAGTCGGCCGAGGACCGCGACGACCGAGCGGAGCGAGGACGACAACACTCGCCGGAACCGAGCGAAGCGAGTGACGGCGAAGAACTCACTTCCGCAGGTCGACGAGCATGAAGGAGAAGTCGCACACGGCGACGAGGTTGCCGTCGTCGTCGATGACCCGGCCGTCGACCACCACCTGCCGGCTGCCGGCCCGCACGACCTGGGCCTCGCAGCGGACGTTCGCCGTGCGGGCCCGCCCGACGAAGCGGACGTGCATGTCGGCGGTGACGAGCGTGTTCTCGCCGGGGCGGTAGGTGGTGGCCCGGGCTCCCGCCGAGGCGCAGGCGACGTCGACCAGCGTGGCGATCGCCCCGCCGTGGAGGTCGTCGGTGACCGAGCCGAAGCTGTTCGGACCGACCTTCATCGTGACGGTGGACGTGCCCGGGGCGTCGGGGTCGGCCTCGAGGATCTCGATCCCGAGCAGCGCGTGGAGCGGCGTCTCCTGGAAGCGGCGCTGCATCTCGGCCCTGAGGTCGGCGAGGCCGTCGGCCGCGTCGCTCACCGGTGCACCATCACGTCATCCGGCTCCTCGAGATTCCGGCCGCAGCCGGCACCGATGAGCGCTCGATGCTCCGCAAGCTCCGCATCGAGAAACGACGCTGCAACCTGGGTTCGCTCGCAAGCTCGCCTCACGGGTCGAACACCACGTCGAGGCGGGGTGGGGCCCGGAACGTCATGCCGGTGATGTAGGGCGCCGGCGCCGAGTCGTCCAACCGGACGCCCGGCAGGCGGTCGAGCAGGCGCTCGATCACGACCTTGGTCTCCATGCGGGCCAGGTGCAGGCCCAGGCACATGTGCGGGCCCGAGGCGAACGAGATGTGGGCGTGCATGGCGCGGTGGATGTCGAATCGCTCGGGCTCGGGCCAGCGGGACTCGTCGTGGTTGGCCGAGCCCATGTTGATGAGGATCGGGGTGCCGGCGGCGACCGCGACGCCGCACACCTCGGTGTCGACGGTGGCGGTGCGGAAGATCGTGAGGAGGGGGGCCTCCCAGCGCAGCCCCTCCTCGATGGCCTGCGGCAGGAGCGACCGGTCGTCGCGCACCTCGGCGAGCTGCTCCGGGTTGGTGAGCAGCCCGTAGAACAGGTTCGAGGATGAGCGGTACGTGGTCTCGGCCCCGGCGGGCAGCAGCAGCCGGCAGAACGAGATGATCTCGTCGTCGGTGAGCCGGTGGCGGGTGCCGTCGTGGTCGACGTGCTCGGCGCTGGCCAGCACCGAGATCATGTCGCGGCCCGGCTCTTGGCGGCGCTCGTGGATGAACGGCGTCAGGTACTCGGCCAGCCGGGCGCTGGCCCGGGCGGCGAGGTCCATGTCGATCGACACCGAGATGAGCTCGACCGTGAGGCGGTGGAACAGCGGCAGGTCGGCCCGGGGCAGACCGAGCAGGCCGGCGATGACGTTGACCGGGAACGGAAAGAACAGCGCGGTGACGAGCTCGGCCGATCCGGTGCCGGTGGCGAGGATGTCGTCGATGAGCTCGTCGACGATGGGCTCGACGAGCTCGCGCTCCCACACCTCCATCGACCGGCGGGTGAACGCCTGCTGGATGAGCGAGCGGTAGGAGTGGTGCTCGGGCTCGTCCATCTCGAGGATCGTGTGCCCCATCACCGCGCCCATCACCTCGGCGTAGCCCGACGACGAGAAGCGCTGGCCGTCGCGGAGCACCGCCTGCACGGCTTCGTAGCTCGCGGCGGTGAGGACGTCGGGCATGCCGAACCCGAGGTCGGTCTTGATCACCGATCCCTCGTCGCGCTGGGCCTTGAACTGCGGGTAGGGGTCGCTGACGATGCCGGCGCCCATGGCGCGGTTGAACGCCTGGAACGGGTCCTCGGCTTCGTCGATCGCCTGCACGGTCATCGCTGGAACCCCCCCGACGCGTACCTGACACGAGCGTCAGGTACGAACCTAGCAGCGGCCTCCCGGTACGGTGCGCGGGGTGGGGGACGGAGCGCGCCGGGTGAAGCGGTACGGCGCGCTCCCGATCGTGGCGCTCGCCGCCACCCAGATGCTCGAGCAGGGCGAGCGGCTCTCGCTGTCGCAGGCGCTGGACGGGATGAAGCTCGAGTTCGGCGCGTCCGACGCTGCGCTCGGCGGCATCTCGGCCGCCATGACCGTGGTCGGCGCCCTCGGCGCGCTCCCCTTCGGGTGGCTCGCCGACCGCACGAGGCGCACGTTCCTGCTCGCGGGGGCGATGGGCGTCTGGACGGTGTGCATGGGCCTGTCGGCGCTCGTGCCCGGCCTGCTGCTGCTCTACGTCGCCCGCATCGGCGTTGGCGTCGTGGAGGCGAACGGCCCGGCGGCGGTGTCCCTCCTGGCCGACTACTACCCGGTGCAGGACCGGGGTCGGGCCATGAGCCGGTACCAGGCCGGGAGCGCGATCGGCGGCGGGATCGGGCTCGGGTTGGGCGGCGTCCTCATCGGCGCCTACGGCTTCCGGGCCGGCTTCTGGATGTGGGTGCCGCTCGGGATCGGCGTGACGCTCCTCCTCCTGCGCGTCCCCGAACCCGTGCGGGGCGAGCGCGACGCCGGCATCGCGGCCGACCTGCACGAGGCCGAGGGGGCCGACCCGCGCGTCCACCTCGACCTCCCCCAGCCGACCCGGGTCGGGACGTTGGACTACGCCAACGCCACCCCGCGGGAATGCCTCCGGGAGGTCCTCCGCATCCGGTCGATGTGGTTCGCGGCCCTTTCGCTGACGATCTCGCAGTTCTTCCTGGCCGCGCTGGGCTACTGGGGGATCGAGTACTTCAAGCGCGACTTCGGGCTGAGCGAGCAGGCCGCCGGCGGCTACGCAGTGCTGCTGGGGCTGGGCGCCTTCGCCGGCCTGGTGGGCGGCGGGCTCCTCTCCGACCGCCTCCTCCAACGGGGCGTGCTGCAGGCCAGGGTGCTCGTGCCGGCCGTGTCGTCGATCCTGGCCACCGTCACGCTGCTCCCGGCCCTCGTCGCCACCGACCTCACGGTGGTAGCGGTCTTCTTCTTCCTGTCGGGCGTCCTCGTGACGCTGCCGGTGGCCCCGGCCGAGGCGCTCATGGCCGACGTCGTGCCGGGCGGGCTGCGGGGCCGGGCGGCCAGCGCCCGGTCGATCCTCCGCAGCGTCGCCAGCACCTCGCCCCTGCTCGTCGGGCTCCTCTCCGACGCCCTCGACGAGAACCTCGGCCTCGCCCTTGCCTTGTTGTCGCCGCTGTTCGCCGTCGGCGGCGGAGTCATGTTCCTGGCCGCCCGGACGTACCCCGCCGACCTCGCCTTCGTCGCTGCCGAGGCGAAGCGCACCCACCCCGTCGGATCGGGCTGACAGGCGTGTCACACTCCGAGGCATGAAGATCCTCGCCACCGCGCCGCTGCGCGGTCCCGGACTCGCCGTGCTCCGCTCGCTCGGCGAGGTGGTCGAGGAGCCGTGGATCACCGGTCCGGCCGAGCCGATGAAGCTGCTCGGCGACGACGCCCTCGCCGCCCGGTTGTCCGAGCTCGGCGCCGATGTCGTGATCGCCGAGGCCGACCCGGTCAAGGGCGCGGTGCTCGACCTCCCGCTGGTGGCCATCGGCTCGACCCGCGGCGACCCGACCAACGTCGACGTGCCTGGCGCCACGGCCAGGGGGATCCCGGTCCTCCGGGCGCCGGGGCGCAACGCCGACGGTGTGGCCGAGCTCGCCGTCGCCCTCCTGCTGGCCTGCACCCGGGGGGTCGTCCCGGCCGATCGGGATGTGCGCGACGGCGGCGTGTTCCGCGACGGCACGATCCCCTACCAGCGGTTCCGGGGGTGGCAGCTGGCGGGCCGCACGGTCGGCCTCGTGGGTCTCGGCGCGGTCGGGCGCGCCGCCCGCTGGCGCTACGAGGGCCTGGGCCTGCAGGTGCGCTCGTACGACCCCTTCGCCGACGACGCCACCGACGACGACCTCGACCAGATGCTCGGCGAGGTCGACGTGGTCTCGATGCACGCCGCCGTCACGCCCGAGACCGTGGGGCTGCTGTCGCCCGAGCGGTTCGCCCGGATGCGCGAGGGCACCGTGTACGTCAACACCGCCCGCGCGGCGCTGCACGACCTCGACGGGCTGACCGCCGCCCTGGCCTCGGGCCACCTGGCGGCCGCCGCCCTCGACCACTTCGAGGGCGAGGTGCTGCCCGTCGACCACCCGTTGGCC
>JACDCH010000351.1 GCA_013694495.1 Acidimicrobiia bacterium
GGCGCCGCCCGAGAAGGCACGGGTGCTCGACCGTCTCGCCGCCGACCTCGTCCTCGACGCCGAGCGCCTGGCTGCGCTCGTAGCGGCGGCCCCGGCCTCGGTGGGCGACGTCGACCTGCCGGCGCCCGATCCCGACCGGGTCACGACGGTCGTGTTCACCAGCGGCACCACCGGCGAGCCGAAGGGGGCCACCTTCACCGAGCGCCACCTCGACGCCATCACCCGCATCGACCTCGGCATCGACACCGCCGACGCCGGCGCGGCGTGGGGCACGGGCGGGCCGATGCTGGTGTCGACGCAGTTCTGCCACATCGGCGTGAGCACCAAGATGAGCTGGTACCTGCGCACGGGCTCGACCCTGCACCTGCTCCCCCGCTGGCGGCCGGCTGACGCCCTCCGCCTCATCAGTCGGCACCGGATGCCCTCCATCGGCGGCGTGGCCGCCCACATCGGGCTGCTGCTGCGAGTGCCCGACTTCAACGCCTACGACGTGTCGTCGGTGCGCACGATCGTCATCGGCGGGGGTCCGTCGCCCGCCGCGCTCGTCGAGGAGGCCCGCCGTCGCTTCGGCGCCGACTACTCGATCCGCTACTCGTCGACCGAGTCGGGCGGGTGCGGCACCGGCACCGCCTTCGACGCCGACGACGACGAGGCCCTCAACACGGTCGGCCGGCCCCGGCCCGGGGTCGAGGTGCGCATCGACGCCCCGAACTCGGAGCTGCAGCTGCGGTCCGGCGCGGTCATGGCCGGCTACTGGCGCGAGCCCGAGCGCACGGCGCTCGCCTTCACCACCGACGGCTGGCTCCGCACCGGCGACCTCGGTGTGCTCGACGAGCGCGGGCTCCTGCGGCTCCAGGGCCGGGCCACCGACATGTACATCCGCGGCGGGTACAACGTGCACCCCGCCGAGGTCGAGGCCGTCCTGGTCGAGCACCCGGCGGTGGCCGCGGTGTCGGTGGTCGCCCGTCCCGACGCCGTCCTCGGCGAGCTCGGCGTCGCCGTGTTCGTGCCGGCCCCCGGGCGAAGCGTACCGACCGTCGACGAGCTGCGGGCCTTCGCCCGCGACCGGCTCGCCGCCTACAAGCTCCCCGACGACGCCGTGGCGGTCGACGAGCTGCCGCTCACCACCATGGACAAGGTCGACCGGAGGAAGCTGGCCGCGTTCGTGGCACAGTCAGGGCCGTGACGCCCGCCCCGTCTCGCCGCTCCCGACCTGCGACCCCGGCTCCCCACCGCGTCGATGCGCCGGGCAGGGCCGAGCGTTGAGCGAGCCGGTGCGGTGCGCGGCGTGGGTGAAGGGCCAGGCGGTGGACCCGATCGGGTCCGCCGGGTCCTACGCCGGGTTCCTCCTGATCGAGTGGCCGCTGCCCTGGCCCCGTGACATCGGGGAGGTCCCGGCCCTGGCGCCGCTGGTCGCCGCGCTGGCGGGCACGGGTTTCCGGCTCCAGGGGGTCGTGCCGCTCTTCGCCGACGAGGCCGCCCGCCGGGCCGTGCTCTACCGCCGGCCGCCGGGCACCGAAGGCTTCACGGCCTACGAGCGGGTCGAGCGGATCGTCCCGGCCGACCGCCTCGTCGCCGCCGCCATCGAGCTCGCGGCGACCGGCGAGGGCGACCCCGACTGGGCCCGGGCCACCGTGACCGACGACGTCCTCGTCTGCGGGCACGGCAAACGCGACATCTGCTGCGGTTCGCAGGGCACGGCCCTCGCCCTCGACCTCATGACCGACCCGGCCCGCTTCGGCGGCACCATCCGCCTGTGGCGCACGAGCCACACCGGCGGCCACCGCTTCGCCCCGACGGCGATCTTCCTGCCCCAGGGCACGGCGTGGGCCTTCCTCGACGCCGACGCCGCCCGCCGCATCGCCTTGCGCTCGGGTGCGCTCGCCGACCTGCTCCCCCGCTACCGGGGCTGCGCCGGCGTCGCCTCGCCCGCCCTGCAGGCCCTCGAGCGCGAGGCGTTCGCCGAGGTCGGCTGGTCGTGGCTCGACCACCGCCGCTGGGGCACCGACCTCGGCGGCGGGGTGGTGCGCCTCGACGCCGAGGCGCCCGATGGTCGCCGCCTCGCCTGGGAGGCCGAGGTGCAGGTGGTGCGCCTCGTGCCCGTGCCCGAATGCGGCCAACCCATCGAGGCGGCCAAGAGGTCGGAGCCCGAGCTCCGGGTCACCGGCGTGCGGGCCGCCACCCCGGCCGGCTGACGGACGACCCGGCGGTCAGTCGGCGGGCCGGGCCTCGTGGCGGGGGCGGCCGTGCGTCCGGCGGGCCTCCTCGAGCTCGGACTCGTACACGTGCCGGCGGCCGGCGGCGACGACGTCGGCGCCTCGGCGTTGACGACGTCGACCACCGCGTTGAGCACGAGGTCGCCGGCGGCGCGGCCGTGGCGGTCGTTCACGCCGGCTCGCACTCGATGTCGGCGTCCTCCACGACGGCCTCCTCCTCGAACTCCTCGCCCTCGGCCGTGACCACGGCGGTGCCCTCGCAGCGGACGCCGTTCACCTCGTGGTCGAGCACGCACGACCACTCCGACGACCGTTCGTTCAGGTTGTCGGGCTGATCGGCATCGGGGGCCTCGCACACGACGCCGTCCCCGAGGTTGAAGTACAGGTCGCTGCCCTCGACACCTTCGGAGGCGCGCATGGCCTCGCCCCCGGTCGCGTCCTCGGCGTCGCCCCGCGAGATCGTCGGCGCGTCGTCGGAACCGCCGTCACCGTCGTCGCCCGCCGTGGTGGTCGTGGTGCCCGCGTCGTCGGCTTCCGTGGTCGACGCGGTCGTGGCCTCGGCCTCGGTCGTCGACGTGGTGTCGCCGGCGTCCGCAGCCGGCTCCCGATCGGGCTCGGCGTCGTTCCCGCACCCGAGGAGAAGCGCCAGCGCGGCGGCCGCGAGCAATCGTGTCGGTCGGAGCATCGTGGGCATGGCCCGAAATTACGCGGCCGGGCCACCCACCGCGGCGCGCTCACCGCTCCGGGCGACGGCTCGTAGCTGCGAAGATGCGGTGGTGGCACGCAAGGGCTGGGCCGCCGCCCTCATCGGCACGATCGTCACCGCAGCGGGCGGCTACCTCGCCGTCCAGGCCGCCGGTCGGCGGCGCGACGACGGCCCGCTCACGTCGTCGTCGCGGGCGGCCCGCACCGTGCAGCTGGCCCGCATCGGCTCCTCGGCCGGCGCCGGCCTCGCCGTGCACAAGGCCCGCCGGGCGCTGGCGCCCGAGTCCCGCCGCGAGGCCCTCGACGCCGAGTTCCAGCTGAAGACCGCCGAGCAGGTGGCCGAGGTGCTGGGCGGGATGAAGGGGGCCCTCATGAAGCTCGGCCAGATGGCCAGCTTCCTCGACCAGGGCCTGCCCGAGCCCGTGCGCGACGCCCTCGCCCAGCTGCAGGCCGACGCGCCGCCGATGAGCAGCGAGCTGGCCCGCCGCACGGTCGAGGCCGAGCTCGGCCGGCCCGTCGCCGAGCTGTTCGCCAGCTGGGACGACCGTCCCCTCGCCGCCGCCTCGATCGGCCAGGTCCACCGGGCCGTCGCCCACGACGGGCGCGAGGTCGCGGTCAAGGTCCAGTACCCGGGCGTCGGCGAGGCGATCAAGGCCGACCTCGACAACGCCGGCCTGCTCATCCAGGTGATCGGGATGCTCTTCCCGGGCATGGATCCGGGCCCGATCGTCGCCGAGCTGCGGGCCCGACTCACCGAGGAGCTCGACTACACGCGGGAGGCCGCCGACCAGCGCCGCTTCCGCGACGCCTACGTCGACCACCCGTACTTCCACGTCCCCGCCGTGGTCGACGAGCTGTGCAGCGCCCGGGTGCTCACCAGCGAGCTCGCCACCGGCGCACGCTTCGCCGAGCTCGCCGGATGGAGCCAGGAGGAGCGGGACCTCGCCGGAGAGACGATCTACCGGTTCGTGTTCCGCAGCCTCTGGCGGCACCTGATGTTTAACGGCGACCCGCACCCCGGGAACTACCTCTTCCGGCCGGGCGGCCACGTCACGTTCCTCGACTTCGGGCTCGTGAAGCACTTCGCCCCCGGCGAGCTCGACCCCCTGGCCGACATGCTGCTCGCCTCGGTGTTCACCAAGGACCGGGCCGCCCTCCGCTCCGGCGCCGTGCGGGCGGGGTTCCTCGGCCCCGAGGCGGCGGTCGACGACGACGCCCTCTACGAGTACCTCTCGCACTTCTACGAGTTCGTCGCCGAGGACGAGGAGCTCACGATCACCCCCAACTGGTCGGCGGAGGCCGTCCGCCGGTACTTCGACCAGTCGGGCGGGTTCGCCGAGGTGCAGCGCGTGCTCAACGTCCCCGGCAACTACGTGATCGTGCAGCGCATCAACCTCGGCCTGCTGGGCGTTCTCGGCGCGCTGGGCGCCACCCGCAACTGGCGGCGCATCGCGTCGGAGCTGTGGCCCTGGGTCGACGGTCCGCCTTCGACGCCGATGGGCGAGGCCGAGGCGGCGTGGCTCGCGCGGCGCGCCGCAGCCGGCCGGGCCGGGAGCTGACACAGGCGTCAGGTAGCGTCCGGCCATGACGGGGGAGCGCGTCGACGTGACCGGCCAGCCCGTCGAGCTCCGCTCGCTCGACCTCGGGCGCTTCTTCCGTCCCCGGTCGGTGCTCGTCCTCGGGGCCAGCGACGCCGCCGGCAAGCCGTCGGCGTCGATCACCCGCAAGCTGCGGGGGTGGGCCGAGGCCAAGGGCGCCGAGGTGCACCTCGTCAACGCGGGGCGCGACGAGGTCGACGGGCACCCCTGCCACCGCCGGGTCGACGACGTCCCCGCCGACGAGGTCGACCTCGCCGTGATCCTCACCGCCGACGCGCACGAGGGCTTCCGCACCGTCCTCGCCAAGCGGCCTGCGTACGCGGTGATCTTCGCCGCGGGGTTCGCCGAGGTGGGACCGGAGGGCGAGGCCCGCCAGGGAGAGCTGGCCAAACTCGTCGCCGCATCCGGCACCCACCTGCTGGGCCCGAACACGAACCTCAACGCCTTCGAGCTCTTCCGCGACGACCTCGCCGGGCCGCGCCTGGCGCTCATCACCCAGTCCGGCCACCAGGGTCGGCCCATCTTCCAGGCCCAGGACATCGGGATCGCCCTGGGCTACTGGGCGCCGTGCGGCAACGAGGTCGACCTCGAGTTCGCCGACTTCGCCGCCTGGTTCGCCGAGCAGCCCGAGGTCGGCGTCGTCGCCGCCTACATCGAGGGGTTCAAGGACGGGAGGACGCTGCGCCTGGCGGCCGACCGATGCGCCGCAGCCGGCGTCCCCATCGTGTGCGTCAAGGTGGGCCGCACCGAGGCGGGACGGTCGATGGCCAAGAGCCACACCGGCCACCTCACAGGGTCCGACGCCGTGACGTCGGCGGTGTTCCGCCAGCACGGCATCACGCGGGTCGACGGCCTCGACGAGCTGCAGGACACCGCCGCCATGCTGGCCCGGGCCCGTCCCCCAGCCACCGGTGGCGTCTGCGTGTACGCCATCTCCGGCGGCACCGGCGCCCACATGGCCGACCTCGCCGCCGCTGCCGGCCTCGCCCTCCCGGACCTCACCGCTGCGACCCAGGCCGCGCTGCACGAGTGGATCCCCGCCTACCTGCGCGTGTCGAACCCGGTCGACAGCGGCGGCCCGCCGGTGGCCGACGAGCGGGGGCGCAAGATCCTCGACGCGATCGTGGCCGACCCGAACGTCGGCGTCCTCGTCGTCCCCATCACCGGCGCGGTGGCGTTGCTGTCGATGCCGTTCGTGGAGGACCTCGTGGCCGTCGCCGAGGCCACCGACAAGCCCGTCTGCGTCGTGTGGGGCTCGCCCGTCGGCACCGAGGAGGCCCATGCCGTCCTGCGGGCGTCGTCGCGCCTGATCACCTTCCGCACGTTCGCCAACTGCGTGCACGCGGTGCGGGCCTGGCTCGACTGGCACGAGTTCCGGGACCGGCACCGCAGCCCGTTCGCCTCCCCGGTGCGGCGGCGACTGCCGGCCGCCGCCACCGTCGCCGACCTGCTCGGCCCGCCGGGCGGGCGCACCCTCACCGAGCACGAGTCCAAGCAGCTCCTCGTGGCCTACGGCATCCCGGTCACCCGCGAGGAGGTGGTCGGGACGGCGCGCGACGCGGTGAAGGCCGCCGAGTCGATCGGCTGGCCCGTCGTGCTCAAGGCGTCGTCGCCCGACCTGGCCCACAAGTCCGACCGTGGCCTCGTCCGCCTCGGCCTGCGCACGGCCAGGGAGGTGCGGGACGCGCACCGCGAGCTGGCGGACGCGAGCGGCGGCGAGGTGCTCGTCGCCGAGCACGTCACGGGGGGCACCGAGTGCGTGCTCGGCATCAGCCACGACCAGCTCTTCGGCCCGGTCGTGCTCTTCGGCCTGGGCGGCGTCTTCGTCGAGGTGCTGGGCGACGTCGCGTTCCGCGTCCCGCCCTTCGACCGGGCCGAAGCGGCCCGCCTGGTCGATGAGGTGAAGGGAGCGGCCCTCCTGCGCGGGGCGCGAGGTCGGGCCCCCGGCGACATCCCTGCGCTGCTCGACGCGCTCGTGCGGCTGCAGCGCCTCGCCCTCGACCTGTCCACCGACCTCGCCGAGCTCGACGTCAACCCCCTCGTCGTGCGCCCTCGCGGCCAAGGCGTCATCGCGCTCGACGCCCTCGCCGTCCTCCGGTGACGGGCGCCCTCGCC
>JACDCH010000355.1 GCA_013694495.1 Acidimicrobiia bacterium
GTCATGGCCCGCGAGCCGCACTTCCGCGTCGGCACCTCCGACGCGTGGCGCCCGTCGCTGCTGCTGCTGTGGGAGGCCGACGAGGCCGACCTCCTCGTCGACGTCTCCGCCCACGTCGACGCCAAGCTCGACGCCCTCCTCGCCCACGAGAGCCAGTGGGGCCCGACCATGGAGATCGCCGGCGCCGACGACGGCGCCGGCCGGGAGCGCTTCCGGCGCCGGGTGCTCGAGCGCCTCGCCACGTGGGGCCGCCAGGCGGGCGTGGCCCACGCCGAGGCGTTCAAGCTCATCGACGCGTTGTAGCGGTGGGCCCGCCGGCGAAGGCCTGGGCCTTGGCCATCCAGTCGGCCGCCGCCGGGCCGACCACCTCGAGCGCGGTGTCGTCCACCGCCCGGCGTTGCGTCGCGACGAGGCAGAAGTCGAGCGCAGCGCCCCGCACGACGTCGGTGGCGGCCTCGTCGCCCCACGTCCAGCGCTCCCCGCCGTCGGGGTCGTCGAGCTCGACCCGCACGTCCGACGCCGGCGGCTCCTCGCCCCGCACGACGTAGCTCCACGACCGCGTCGTGACCCCGATGTGGGCGACGTGGCGGAGGCGGGCGGTGGGCAACACCGGGGCGCCAACGGCTTCGTGCACGTCGACGCCGTGGGCCCAGGTCTCCATGAGTCGGGCGGTGAGGAACGAGCGGGCGCTCATCGGCGGGCCGTACCAGGGCAGCCGGGCCCGCGGGTCGACGTCGACGAAGGCGGCGAGCAGCCCGGCCCGGCCGGCCCGCCAGGCCGCGAGGATCTCGTCGGCGGGAAGCGCGGCGGCGGGCCCGGCCAGGTCGAACGAGCCGCGGTTGGCGACGATGAGGTCGCGGTTCTCGGCGAAGGCATCGGGGTCGGTGGCCGCCAGGGTCGCCTGCTCGTCGAAGTAGATGAGGTGGCCGAACTGGTGGCGGACCGCCCACCCCGGCGCCGGCGTGGGCGCGTCCCAGCGCGCTGCGGGGATCGGGCCGACGACGGCGTCGAGGGCGTCGTGCTCGGCCGCGAGGTCGGCGAGGAGGGGAGCCAGGGTCACCCGGACAGGATGCCTCCCGGATGGGTCTACGCTTCGCCCTTGGGCGGTGAGGGGGTGCGACGGCGATGAGCGTTGACGTCGGAGGCAGCTGGTCGGCGCTGGTCGACGGCCACCCGATCGCGTTCGAGTTCCACGGGCCGACGCTCGAGGCCAGCCTCGCGGGCGCGGTCGAGGGGTTCGCCGACGCGGTCGCCGACGTCCACCCGTCGCTCGTGGCCCAGGAGCACCCCGTCGAGCTGGTCGGCACCACGCCGGCCGCGCTGCTGCTGGCCGTGCTCGAGGAGTGCCTACGCCGGGGGCGCGAGGGCGAGGTCGCCATCGCCCTGGTGCCGGGCCGGCTCCGCGGCGAGGTCCTGCCCGCCGTCGTCCGCACGGTGCCGTGCGACGACCCCCACGTCGAGGCGCGGCTGCACCCGGTGGTTTCGTGGCACGAGGTGTCGCTCGACCCCGTCGTCGACGGCTGGCGGGGCCGGGTCGTGGCCCGCTGAGCGTGCTCGACGACGGCGAGCACGACGCGATCGTTGTCGACGCGGCGGATGCCGCCGACGGCTCCGGCGCGCTCGTGCTCTCGCTGACGCTCATCGCCGGCGCCCACAAGGGCGAGCTGGTCGACGTGCGGGCCACGGGGCTCGGTCGCGACGCGCTCGACATGCTGGCCGAGCCGTGCACGGTGCACGTGAACGACGGCCAGCCGACCGTCACGTTCGACTGAGATGAAGGGTCCGGACCGCCCCGGCGCAGCCCCCTCGCCGGGCTCGCAGCGCCCGACAACCGGAGGGTGCCAACAGGACCGTTCCGTCATGTACGCACCCTCCGGTCGTGCCGGCCGGCGCCCCCGCCACCCGCCGCCGCCGCCGCCGCCGAAAGGGGAACGGCGGTCGGCCGCCGAACCTGAGAGGGGCATGCGCCGCCGCCGAACCACCGCCCGCTCGGTCCTCGTGCTCGTGGCCGTCGCGTTGGTCGCGGCGGGCGCCACCGACGCCACCGCTCGCCCCCGGCCCCTGCCCGTGGCGGCGTCGGCGTGGGGCCACCTCGAGGAGGTGCTCGAGCGCTCGCCGGCGCCCGAGTACCGCCGCTACGGCTCGCACGGCATGGCCGGCGTCGCCCGCTACGCCCGCCGGGTGCTCGACCAGGCCGGGTACGCCACCGTCGAGCTGCGCACGCCGGCCGACCGCTGGCGGGTCGACTACGCGCCGGGCTCCGAACCGCTCCTCGAGCGGGTCGACGACGGCCTCCGCTTCCTCACCGAGTCCGGCTTCGCGCTCGGTGCCACCACCGGGCCGGCCGGCATCACGTGCGTCGTGCGCCGCTACGACCAGGTCCAGCCGGGCGAGTGCGGCTACGTGCCGTTCGCGGTGGCCAGCCCCGAGTGGAAGAACATCCTCGCCGAGGGCGCCCGGTCGGCGGTGCAGACCATCGTCGCCCGGGGCGGCGTCGGCGCGGTGATCGAGGGCGACACGGCCCGCAGCGCCACGATCGCCTTGCGCCTGGCGCTGCCCATCCCGTCGGTCGTCGCCGTCGCCGCCGAGCCGGACGTCGTCGGGCGGGTCGTGCGCCTGCGGGCCATGGGCGGCTGGGAACCGGCCACCACCCACGACGTCGTGGGCGTCCGTCGACCCACCGTGCCCGGTCGGGGCTACGTGGTGCTCCTCGCCCACGCCGACGGCTGGTTCGCGGCGGCCGCCGACAACGGGTCGGGGACGGCGGCTGCGCTGCGGGCCGCCCAGCTGCTCGCCACGGCTGCGCCGGTGGGGGCCGGCGTGCTCGTCGCCCTGGTCGACGGCGAGGAGGTCGGCTACATCGGCGTGCAGGGCCTCATGCAGGCGCTGGAGTCACCGGCCGGGCTCGCGCTGCCCGGCGGCGCGGTGCGCATCGACGAGATCGAGTCGGTCGTCAACCTCGACGCCCCGTCGGCCCGCGCCTCCGACGTCGGGCTCCCGACGCCGTTCTCGTGGCGGGTGCTCGTCCACACCGCCGACGCCCTGGCCGTGCAGGGCGCCGCCCTGTTCACCGCCGGCGGCGTCCTGGGGTTGCCGCTCGAGGCCAGCATCGCCAACGGGATCAACGGCGGCCTCGACCGGACGGACGCCCGCTACTTCGCCGCCCGGGGCATCCCGGTGGTGTGGCCGGTCACCGGCTACCCCGAGTACCACACCAGCGCCGACACGCTGGCGGCCGTCGATCCCGTCGACCTCGAGCTGGTGGCGACGGCGGCGGCCACCGTCGTCCGCAGCTTCGGCGCCTGATCAGGACCTGCGGACGGATCGCAACGGGCGGGTCCTCGGCCGCAGGTCCTGCCTGTGTCTCCATTCGATTCAGGGTTCCCGCGTGGGGGGCTTCGCCCGAGGCGGTCAGGAACCCTTCACTCGCCGGAACGGAGCGAAGCGAGTGACGGCGAAACTCAGGCGAGCGCGTCCCGCAGCCGGGTAGCCGTCGCCGCCGCCTCGTCGTCGCTGCCGTACTTCGTGCGGGGCCAGAAGAAGCCGCGCAGCCCGTCGCCCTTCGTGCGGGGGACGACGTGCACGTGCAGGTGGGGCACGGACTGGCTGACGACGTTGTTGACCGACACCCAGCTGCCGCCGGCACCGAGGGCGGGGCCCACCGCGGCGGCCACCCGTTGCACGGCGCCGAACAGCACGGCGAGGTCGTCGGGGCCGGGGTCGAGCAGCGTGTCGTGGTGCGCCTTCGGCACGACGAGCGTGTGCCCTGGGAACACGGGCCGAATGTCGAGGAACGCGAGCACGTCGGGCTCGTCGAGGACCACGTGGGCGGCCGCGTCGCCGGCGACGATCGAGCAGAACAGGCACCCGGCCACCGGCGGAACGTAGCGGCCGGCCACGCCAACCTGCGGTCGCAGCCCACGTGAGCGCGGCGAGGGGCACGTTAGGGTCCGGGACCGATGCCGGGGGTCGCCCTCTTCGTGACGTGCGTCGTCGACGTGCTGGCCCCGGAGGTCGGCGACGCGGCGGTGGCGCTGCTCCGAGCCGCCGGCCACACCGTCACGTTCGACCCCGACCAGACGTGCTGCGGCCAGCCGGCCTGGAACGCCGGGCACGCCCGCCCCGCCGCCGACGTCGCCCGGGCGTCGCTCGTCGCCCTGGAGCGGGAGCTGGCCGACGGCGCCGACGTCGTCGTCGTGCCCGCTGGTTCGTGCGCGGCGATGATCCGCATCGGGTGGGGCGAGCTGTTCCGGGCCGTCGGCGACGAGCCGACCGCGCAGCGGGCCGAGCGCGTGGCCGCTCGCACCCGCGAGCTCACCGAGGCCGTCGCCGAGATGGGCCCGCCCCCGCTGGCGCTACCGACCCCGACCCGGGTCGCTGTGCACCAGTCGTGCCACCTGCTGCGGGAGCTGCGGGTCCGCCCCGACGCCGTGCTGGGCGCGGTCGACGGGTGCGAGCTCGTGGCCTGGCCCGACGGCGAGCGCTGCTGCGGGTTCGGCGGCCTCTTCAGCGTGACGCTCCCCGAGGTCAGCGAGGCGATGGCCGACGAGAAGCTCCGCTCCCTCCCCGACTGCGACGTCGTCGTCTCCGCCGACCAGAGCTGCCTCGTGCACCTCAGGGGCCGCGCCGAGTCGACGGGACGCGCGCCGCGCACCCGGTTCGCCCACGTGGCCGAGCTGCTGGCCGAGGCGACGGACGCGCCGTGACCGCGCTTGCTCGGGGGCTGCGCCTCCGGACCCCATCGTCGCCCAGCGAGCTCGCGCCCGACGCACTGCTGTGCCGCGAGGCGCTCGCTCGGTCGACCGGTCACCCCGACCGGCCACGCGCAAAGGTTCGCTGGTGACAGGGAGCCGCTGGTCGATCGACGACGAGCCGTCGCTGCGGGCCCGGAC
>JACDCH010000374.1 GCA_013694495.1 Acidimicrobiia bacterium
AGCAGCAGCACGCCGCCGAGCGCCAGCCGGACGGCTCCGACCGACAGCGGCGACGCGGTGTCGGGCCCGAGCTCCCGTGCCGTCCCGTTCGTCCCCCACAGGCAGGCGGCGACGACGACGAGCAGCGCCCCCGGCAGCGTCTTCGTCAGCGGGCGATCCAGCCGCCGTCGACGGGGATCGTGACGCCGGTGACGTAGCTGCTGGCGTCGGACGCGAGGAACAGCAGGACCCCGTCGAGCTCGTGCTCCTCACCGCCGCGCGCCATGGGGCAGTGCGTCTTGAGGAACGTCATGCCGGACTCGCTGTCGAACATCTCCTCCTGGGTCATCTCCGACGGGAACCAGCCCGGGGCGATGGCGTTGACGCGGACGCCCTTGCGGGCCCACTGGCACCCGAGCTCGCGGGTGAGGCTGACGACGGCGCCCTTGCTCGCGCAGTACGACGCCTGCTTGATCGGGGCCGAGGCGACCAGGCCGAGGATCGATGCGATGTTGACGATCGACCCCGAGCGCTGGGCGATCATCTGCCGGCCGACGAGCTGGCTGAGGACGAACAGACCGGTGAGGTTCACGTCGACGGTCGCCCGCCACTGGTCGAGGGGCTCCAGCTCGGCCGGCGCCGGCGAGCCGATGCCGGCGTTGTTCACGAGCACGTCGATGCGGCCGCCGGCCACGGCCGACGCGGCGTCGACCAGGCGCTGGCAGTCCTCGTCGACCGAGACGTCGCAGGCCACGGGCACAACCCGGTCGCCCAGCTCGGCGGCGAGGGCCTCCAGCCGGTCCTGCCGGCGGGCGGCGGCGACGACGGTCGCGCCGGCGCCGTACAGGACCCGGGCGAAGCGCTCACCGAGGCCCGAAGAGGCCCCGGTCACGATCGCGACCTGGCCGTCGAGGGAGAAGAGGTCCGACATCAGAGGGCATTCTGTCGATCCCGGCCGCGACGGCCCACCTCGTGACGCGCGCAGTGGCCGGGGCGCGCGACAGTCCGGGGCATGAGGACGGTCGTTCTGGTCCACGGGGCCTGGCACGGAGCGTGGTGCTGGGCATCGGTGCTGGCCGGGCTCGACGAGCGGGCAGTGCCCGCCATCGCGGTGGACCTGCCAGGCCACGGCGCGTCGACGGAGCCGTTCAGCGACCTGCACGGCGACGCTGCCCACGTGACCGAGGTCCTGGACGCCATCCAGGCCGGCGGTGCACCGGGCGTGGTGCTGGTCGGCCACAGCTACGGCGGGGCGGTGATCACCGAGGCCGGCACCCATCCCGTCGTCGACCGCCTCGTCTACATCGCCGCCTTCCCGCCCGACCAGGACGAGACGGTGCTCGGACTGGCGCTGGCCCACCCCGAGCAGAGCGAGCTCGGGCCGGCCATGCGCTTCGGCGACGACGGCACGTCGACCGTGGATCCGGCGCTCGCCGGGGCCGTCTTCTACGAGGACTGCGCCCCCGACGACGTCGAGCGCGCCGTGGGTCTGCTGGGCGCCCATCCCATGCGGACGTTCGACCAACCTCCGGCGGCCGTTGCGTGGCGCGCCCGGCCGACCACCTACGTCGTGTGCGGCGCCGACCGCGCCGTCGTCCCCGGGCTGCAGCGCGAGCTGGCGGCGCGCATCCCAGCGGCCGCCATCGTGGAGTGGCCCGACGCGTCGCACTCGCCGTTCCTGTCGCAACCGGGGGACGTGGTCGATCTCGTGGGCGTGCTGGCATGAAGGTCCGGGTCGGCTACGGGCTGGGCACGCGCACCCCCACCCTCGACGGCGCCCGTTTCGGCGCGCTGGTCGACGCGCTCGAGGACCTGCGCTTCGACTCGCTCTGGCTGTCCGAGCGCATCTCCGGACCGTGCCCCGATCCGATGGTCGGGCTGGCCTTCGCCGCCGCCCGCAGCACGAAGCTGAAGCTCGGCACCAGCGTCCAGGTCCTTCCCGGCCGGAACCCGTTCCTGCTGGCGAAGGAATGGGCGTCGCTCGACCGGCTGTCCGGCGGCCGCACGCTGCCCGCCTTCGGGCTCGGTGTCGCCGACCCGAAGGAGCAGGCGGCGTTCGGCGTGGAGCGCAAGGCCCGGGCGGCGCTGTTCGACGACGCGCTGCCCAAGGTGCGGCGCCTGTGGCTGGGCGAGGAGGTCGACGGCGTGCGGGTCGAGCCCCTCCCCGTGCAGTCGCCGCCCGAGGTGTGGCTCGGTGGCATCGCGCCGTCGGAGCTGCGGCGCGTGGGCCGGCTGGGCGACGGGTGGCTCCCGTCGTTCTGCACGCCGGCCGACGTCGAAGCGGGCATCCCAGCCATCGAGGCCGTCGCCGCGGCGCACGACCGGGCCATGGACCCCGAGCACTGGGGGGCACTCCTCCCCTACCTGCCCACGCCGCAGGCCCTGCCCGACGTGCTCGCCGCGGCGGTGGCCGCCCGTCGCCCGGACCTCGAGGACCCCGCCGAGATCGTCTCCGCCGGGCTCGACGCCGTCGTCGCCACCATCGGCCGGTTCGTGGCCGCCGGCGCATCGAAGTTCGTGCTCGTACCGGTCATCGAGCCGGAGTCCTGGTCCGAGCACCTCACCGAGGTGGCCGCCGCCGTGCGGCCCCTCGAGAACTGATCCGGAGAAACGGACAATGGACCACGCCGAACCCCTGCGCCCACCTTGTTCGAGTGGGCCGGCGGCGCCGCCGCCATCGCCCGGATGATCGACCACTTCTACGACCGGGTCGAGCACGACGAGCTGATCGCGCCGCTGTTCCCCGGCGGCGTGTCGCGCGAGCACCGCGACAACGTCGCCGTGTGGTGGCAGGAGGTCTTCGGCGGGCCGCCCCGCTACACCGAGGAGCTGGGCGGCTACGCCCGGATGCTCCAGCACCACCGCGACCTCGGCATCACCGTCGAGCAGCGCCGGCGGTTCGTGGCGACGATGTCCGTCGCGGCCGACGACGCCGGCCTGCCCGACGATCCGGAGTTCCGCTCGGCGCTGCTCGCCTACCTCGAGTGGGGCACGCGGCTGGCGCTCCAGAACTCGCAGCCCGACGCTCCGGTCGTCACGCAGGCGCCGGTGCCGCGTTGGGGGTGGGGCGAGGCACCGCCGTACGAGGGCTGACGCTCCACGTTCTCACGTGAGATCCGGCGGGAGCATCACTCGGCCGGCGGCTCGTCTCGCGCTGCTGTCATGCCGGTGACCTCGCCCGCAGCGTTCGTGGCGTACGTCCCTTTGGAGAGGTCGACCAACACAAGGCGTGCGCAGCAGGCCCCATCGGGCCACCGAGCGAGCGTCGCCGGACCCGCCGCCGCGAGCGGACGACTCGTCATCCGACGCTCTGGACACGGATCTCCCAGGGGCGCAGCTCGACCGGGTGGCCGTCGACCGACGCGGTTGCCGGCCGCGACGACGGGTTCCACAGGCGGACCTCGCGGCCGGAACCGTCCGGGGCCCGCCGGAGCGCGCTGACCTCGGCGCCCTCCACCGTGACGGCAGGCGGTGCGGGGGTGGCGTCCGGCCCGCCGGTGCCGAGCACGACCAGCAGCGGCGTCGCCAGGTCGTCGGCCAGGGC
>JACDCH010000385.1 GCA_013694495.1 Acidimicrobiia bacterium
ACGCGGAAGGGCCCCGCCGGAACGGGGCCCTTCGAACTGCTACTGCGTCGCGGTCGGTGACCGCTCCGGATGGCTACTCGCCGTTGTCGAAGCGCTCGCCCAGGGCGTTGCCGATGTTGCCGTCGACCAGGTAGGTCGGGATGTCCAGCGGGCCGAGCCCCGCCGAGACCAATGCGGCCAGCAGCTTGCTCGTCTCGTCGAAGCCGATGAGGGCGATGGCGTCGGCGTCGGCCGCCAGCGCGGCCTGCACCTCGGTGTCGAAGGTCTGGGCCGTCGGGTCGTACCTGACCGTGTCGACGACCTCGCCACCCGACTCCGTGAACGAACCGCCGAGGTCCTCAGCGAGGCCGTTGCCGTAGTCGTCGTCGAAGTGCAGGATCACGAGGCTGCCGGCGCCGTCGTCGGAGATGACGTTGGCGAGCACCTGGCCCTGGAGGATGTCCGACGGGCCGAGGCGGAAGTACAGGCCCTCGTCCGGGTAGTCGGAGAACTGCTTCGACGTGTTGGCGGGCGAGAAGTGCGTCACCCCGGCGGCAGTGATCGTGTCGATCACGCTGGCCGACACCGTCGACGACGCGGCGCCGACGATGGCATCGACGCCTGCCGCCAGTTCACGGCCGACGGTCTGCACCGCGGTGTCCGTGGTTGGGTCGCCCGAGTCACCCTGGACCAGCACGACCGGCTGGCCACCGAAGCCGCCCGCCGCGTTGATGTCCTCGATCGCCAGATTGACGCCGGCGATCTCCGGTGGGCCGAGGAAGGCAAGGTTGCCGGTCTCCGGAAGGAGCGTGCCGATCGTGAGGATGCCGTCACCGGCCCGCTCGACCGTGACCGGGTCGTTCGGGAGCGCCTGGAACTCCTCGCTGGCTTCGACCGTCTCGAACACCGTGAGGTCGGGGTCGATCCGGTTGTCGTCGCCGTACGTCTGCACCGAGTACGACCCGATGATCGGCTCGCCGTTGCCGGACATGTCGGTGGGGCCGGAAACGCCCGTGTAGTCGATGTCAGTGCCGGCCGTGAGCAGCGCGACGCAGTCGGCGTAGGTGGTGCACTCCTCGCCGTCCTTGGTGACGTTGACGATCTCCGCCGCGTGGGCGGAGCCGTCGTCACCGGCCGCGGTGGCGGCCAGGGCGATGATGACGACGCTGTCGTAGGACTCGGGGCCGTAGCTGAAGTCCTCGAGCTCGGGGTCGAGCGCGGTCATGCGATCTTGGAAGGCCGTGACCTCGGCCGTCGTCTCCGGGGCCGGGTTGGTGCCCCGCGCGCCCGCCAGCTCGCCCCCTCCGCCGCCGCTCGGCTCTGTGTCGTCCGTGGGCGCAGTGGTGGTCGAGCCTCCATCGTCCTCGGGGGCCGTCGTCGTCGCCGCGGTCTCGGCAGGATCGTCCTCGCCGCAAGCGGCGAGGACGAGTGCGAGACCGGCGAAGACTGCGGCGCCTCGGACCAGGCGTCGGTTCTTCATGTGTTGTTTGCCTCCAGAAAAGGATGAGTTAGCCCCGGGCACAGTAGACCCCCGGCGCCCGGTCTGCTACGGGGGCGTCACCCGATCGGGCTCAAACGACCCGCACCTCGCCACGTGGCCGCGCCGCCACCTCCTCTTGGACGTCGCCCCGGCCCCGGTACCCGGCGATCCTGTGGCCGAAGATCCGCACGGCCGTCGGTGAGACCGCGACCACCATCGACTTCGGCAGGTCGAGCCCGGCCGCCTTCTCCGTCTTTCGCTTGTGCAGCCAGGAGAAGAGCGGCGAGATCATCATCGCCGCGTTGCCCTTCGGTTGGTAGAAGCCGAGGCCGAGCACCTGCTCGCCCGTCCGTTCCCCGATCTGGGTGGCCGCCTGGTGGGGGGCAGAATGGCCGGCGATGGCCACGGAGCTCCTGTACCTGCGTGACGCGTATCTCATGACCTTCGCCGCCGACGTCGCCGCCGTCGACACCGACGGGCGGCGGATCGCGCTCGACCGGACGGCCTGCTACCCGACCGGTGGTGGCCAGCCGCACGACACTGGTGTGCTCGCCGAGCTCCCGGTCGTCGACGTCCGCAAGGAGGGCGAGATCGTGTGGCACTCGGTCGGCGGCGTCGATCCGTTGCCGGCGGTCGGCGACCACGTGCACGGCAGCGTCGACTGGGATCGGAGGCACCGGCTCATGCGCACCCACACCGCCCTGCACGTGCTGTGCGGCGTGATCTGGCACGAGTGGCGGGTGCCGGTAACCGGCGGGAACATGGAGCCGCTGGCGGCCCGGATGGACTTCGAGCTCGACCCCACCCCCGATGGCTTCGGCGCCCGGGTCGAGGAGCTCGTCAACGCCGAGCTGGCCGCCGACCGCGCCATCGAGGTGTCGTTCCTGCCCCGCTCGGACGCCGTGCTCGACGACGACCTCATCCGCACCAAGGTCTCCCTCATCCCCGAGTCGGTCAGCGAGATCCGAGTCGTCGACATCGTCGGCCTCGACAAGCAGGCGGACGGCGGCACCCATGTGCGCTCCACCGCCGAGGTCGGCCGCATCCGCGTGGTCAAGACCGAGTCCAAGGGCAAGGGCAACAAGCGCATCCGCCTGGAAGTCGTCGACGGATGACGCCGGGGCGGGCGAACCTCGACGTGCTCCGGGGCCGGCTGCGGGCCTACGACGGGCTGGTTGTCGCCTACTCGGGCGGGGCCGACTCCGCCTTCCTCGCCACCGTCGCCCACCAGGCGCTGCGCGACCGCATGGTGGCCGTCACCGCGGTGTCGCCGTCGCTGGCCGCGTCGGAGCGCGCCGACGCCGCCGCCTTCGCGGCCGAGCACGGGTTCCGTCACGTCGAGGTCGAGACCGACGAGCTGGAGCGGGCCGCCTACCGCGTCAACGACGGCCTGCGCTGCGCCCAGTGCAAGGACGCGCTGATGGACGCGCTGCTCCCCATCGCCGACGAGCACGGCGCGGCCGTCGCCCTCGGCGTGAACCTCGACGACCTCGGCGACCACCGTCCCGGCCAGGCCGCCGCGTCCGGTCGGGGCGCCGTGTTCCCCCTGGTCGACGCCGGGTTCACGAAGGCCGACGTCCGGGCCGCCAGCCGCCGCCTGGGGCTGCGCACGTGGGACAAGCCCGCCGCACCCTGCCTCGCCTCGCGGGTGCCCTACGGCACGCCGGTCGACGTCGAGCTCCTGTCCAAGATCGAGCGGGCCGAGGCCGGCCTCCGCGACCTCGGCTTCCGCGAGCTGCGCGTCCGCCACGGCGCGGCCGATGGCGGCACGGCCCGCATCGAGGTCCCGGTTCGTGAGCTCGCCGGCGTCGTGGAGCAGCGCGAGTCGGTGCTGGCCGCGGTCCGGTCGGCGGGCTACCGGCGGGTCACGCTCGACCTCGACGGCCTCCGCAGCGGCAACCTCAACGACGACCTGTAGGCGGCGCCACGGTACCGCTCACACCTCGTCGCCGAAGGCGTCGCAGTCGGGGTTCTCGCAGATGAACCGGCCGGAGCCCGACTCCGCCGGGAGCGCGGTCACACCGCAGGCGCAGATCGGGGCGCGCTGCTCGTCCTCGTCGTCCGCCTCATCCCACCCGTCGTCGCCGGTCACGGGTCGGCGTCGGGCCCGGGTGGGTGGCCCGGGGGCGTGGTGTCGGCCACCGGCGTCCACGTCGGGAAGGCGATGTGGTCGACCCCGAGGCGCTCGGTGATTCGGCCCTTGGCCCGCAGGTGGTCGAGAGCGGGGCGTGCCTTGTCGACCCCGCCCAGCATCGTGATGTAGTCGGCGACGCCGAGGAGCAGGGGGCCGGCGTCGGCGTCGGCGTCGCCGGGTCGCAGCACGGCTTCGACCTCGAGCGTCGGGCGCTCGGGGTGAGCGGCGTCCGCGCACCAGCAGTGGTACACCACGCCCTCGAACACGGACACGGCCCGGATCCGCACTACCAGCCGGCTGTCCCGACGCCGCCCTTGAACGGGCCGACGACGTTGCTGGTGATCCAGCCCCCGTAGAACCGACCTTCGTTGGCGTCGACCACCTCGCCGTCGACGCGGCACTCGTCGACGACCTGGGCGTAGAAGGCGAAGTGCCCGGCGATGGCGGCGAAGCGCTCGGTGGGCCGCTCGTAGAACCAGGCCGCCTCGGCCGCCATCGCGTCGCCGACGTGGATGTCGCGGTACGAGGCGGTTCCCTTCCACTCGCAGAACGAGCGCTGCAGGTTGCGGACGAGGAGGTCGAGGCGGACGTCGGCCGGCGGGAAGTAGTACGCCGGCGGCTGACTCGTCTCGAGCACCCGCCACCCCTGCGTCGTGTCGGCCACCGTGACGCCGGCGAACCCGACCTCGAGGCGGGCGTCGGTGCGCTCGAGGGCGGGCGGCCGGGGGTAGTCCCACACCGACTCCTGGCCCGGGCCGGGCTCGATGCGCTGCGGGTGGCGGGCCATGGGCTGGAAGGATTGCCGCGGTGGCCGCCGCCGACAACCCCGCTGGCGCGCCGGGCGACGA
>JACDCH010000045.1 GCA_013694495.1 Acidimicrobiia bacterium
CGAGGGCCGCGAGCAGGGGATGATCGAGCGATGGGGGGGCGGCGGCCGCCACGTCGACGACCTCCATCGAATCGGCGGGCTCGAGGAAAGGTCCGAGCCAGGTCCGCAGGTGGGCTTCGGCCTCTGCAGCCGTGCGGTCCGGCGCGAAACGGTGGTTGAGCACCAACTCGGCCCGGTCAGGAACCACGTTGGCGGCAACGCCCCCCTCGACGCCGACGGCCTGCAGCGCTTCGCGGTACTCACAGCCCGCCAGGACGGGTCGGCGCTCGGGGAGCTGCTCGACCGCACCGAGCAGACGCCCGAGCCGGTGGATGGCGTTGCGGCCCATCCACGGGCGGGCCGTGTGGGAGCGCTCGCCGTGGAGGACCACCCGCAGGCGCATGGTGCCCTGGCACCCGGCTTCGAGCACCCCTCCGGTGGGCTCGCCCAGGAGGGCGACATCGCCCTCGAGTAGATCGGGGCGCAGCTCGAACAACTCAGCGAGTCCGCTCTCGGCGGCGGCGATCTCCTCCCGGGCGTAGAAGACGTAGCTGACGTCGACCGCCGGCTCCGGACAGGTCTCGGCCAGGTCGAGCGCGACGGCGAGCCCGCCCTTCATGTCGGCGGCGCCGAGTCCCCACAGCACGTCGGCCTCGATCCGGGCCCGCTCGTTGCCGTCGGCCGGGACGGTGTCGAGGTGGCCGACGACGAGGAGCCGCAACGGGCGGTCGAGCTCGGTACGGGCGACGACGTTGTCGCCCAGCCGGTCGACCACGAGCCACCGGCAGGCCCGCAGCCGCTGCTCCACGAGGTCGGCCAGCGCTCCCTCGTCCCGGCTCACGGAGGGGACGTCGACCAGCTCCGCGGTCAGGGCGAGCAGATCGGTCATGGGCCCGGCGTCATCCGACGTTGACGCCGGACTCGCGCAGGATGTCGTTCAGGTGGGTCCGCTCCCCCGGCTGGTAGCGGCGCAGCACGAGCACGCAGGGCAGCGTGAACTCACCGCCGGGGAAGACCTTCTTGCGGCCGGCCTGGACGCCGATGCAGTAGTCGGGCACGACGCCGCGGCCCAGCTCCTCGCCGGTCTCTGCGTCGATCACCGGGATGCCCGGGTTGAGGATGACCCCCTCGCCCAGCACCGCGCCCCGGCCCACCCGGGCGCCCTGGGTGACCATGCAGCGGCTGCCGATCATGGCGTCGTCCTCGACGATGACCGGCGCGGCCTGCGGCGGCTCGAGCACGCCGCCGATGCCGACGCCACCCGAGAGGTGGACGTTGGCGCCGATCTGGGCGCACGACGCCACCGTCGCCCACGTGTCGACCATCGTCCCCGACCCGACCCGGGCCCCGATGTTCACGTAGCACGGCATCAGCACCGCGCCGGGCTCGATGAACGCGCCCCGCCGCACGGACGCCCCCGGCACCACCCGCACGCCGGCCGCCTCGTAGCCCTGCTTCAGCGGCAGCTTGTCGTGGTACTCGAACGGGCCGACCTCGACGGTCTCCATCCGGCTCAGGCGGAAGAGCAGGAGGATGGCCTTCTTCAACCACTCGTGGACGACGACCGCGCCCGTCGCGTCGATCTCCGCCACCCGGGCCTCGCCCCGGTCGAGCAGGTCGATGGCCTCGTCGACGGAGAGGCGGGCGTCGGCGTCGTCGGGGGACAGCTCGCTGCGCCGTTCCCAGAGCTCGTCGATGGTGGTCTGCAGGTCGGCGGGCACGGCCGGGCAAGGTAGCCGGGGCGGGGCACGATGCCTTCCGGGGGGATCGGTACTGTGGCGCCGTTCTGGCTGGAACCGGGCGGCCCGGGGGGATCGATGGCGGAAGGCGAGTTCGACGACCGACCAGGGGCCGTCGGGCCGGCGCTCGACCGGCTCCGCTCGGTCACCGAAGAGCTGAAGGCGCACCTCGCCGCCCAGCGCGCCGACGGCCTCACCGGTGAGCGGTGGCTCGCCCGGATGGCGTCGCTCGAGACGCGGCTCTCGATGGTCGAGGGCACGTTGCGGGCCGAGGCGGAGCGGGTGCACGTCGCCGTGTCCACCGTCGACGCGCTCACCGACCGCCTCCGCGACTCGCTCGCCGGGGCGGAGACCGTCACCACCACCG
>JACDCH010000448.1 GCA_013694495.1 Acidimicrobiia bacterium
GGTGCCGACGTCGGCACCGACGTCGCCATCGGCGCGCACGCCGTCGCGCCGGAGGTGCTTGAGCAGAAGGGTGGCGATCTCCCGGTAGCGGTTGACGTGCTTCAGCGAGGTCGCCATCGGCACGCTCCCTGCCCGCCGAGCGCGCTGCGCAGCCGGGCCGTCACGGTCAAGGCTCGAGCCGAAGGCGCTTGAGCAGCGGCGTGACCCGCTCGAGGGCCAGGCCCGCGACGGCCCAGTTCGGTAGGTACGACAGCCGGATGAGGCCGCCGCCCAAGTTGTCGCGGTAGCGCCGGTAGTCCTCGCCCCAGGGCACGTCGCCGACGAGGCGGCGCAGCGCTTCGCCCGACGACGCCTCGACGGCCCAGAAGGCACCCGCGTAGGCCAAGCCGCGCTCCCACACCGGTCGCCCCCCGAGGGTGGCGACGACCGCCTCGCCGGCCAACCCGCCGGCGGCGTAGATCGGCGCCATCCACACGTAGCTCTCGCCCCGCAGCTTCCCGTCGCCCTCCCCCTTCAGCGCCTCCTTCGTGGCCGTGTACACGACCTCGATCCCCCACCCGAGCAGCCCGTACGTGAGCGCCCTGCCGCCGAGTCGCATCTGGTCTCCTCAGGGCTCGAGGGGGATGTCGTGGAGGGCCTCGACGACCGACGCCGCGTCGGGCTGGGCGCCGGCCCGAAGGCGGGAGATGAGCGCGGCGGCCATGCACACCGCCGAGACCGAGGCGCCGGCGACGAGGCCGACCTCGACCCGGAGGAACAGGTCGTCGGTCGCGACGGCGGTGACGCCGACGAAGGCGGCGACCCCGACCGCCCACGACGCAGCGACCAGCCGATGTCCGGACAGGGCGATGACGGCCTGGCCCAGCGCCAGGGCGACCATGTAGGCGGCGCACGACAGCCCGAGCAGGCCGAGGGTGCGGTGGTCGATCTCGTCGTCGAAGAGCGTCTGCACCACGAAGGGGCCGATGAGGTACGAGCCGCAGGCGGCGAGCACGCCGAGGGCGCCGGTGACGTAGAGGAGGCGGCGGATGCCGACCCGGAACTCCTCCAGGAGGTTGCCGCCGGCGAGGGCCGACAGGCGCGGCAGCAGGGCCGCCTGCACCGCCTGGAACAGGAAGAGCGGGATGCGCCCGATGAGCAGCGCGTTGAGGAACCGCCCGGCGTCGGCCTGCTCGATGTCGGTGCCCAGCAGGTCGACCGCCAGCGGGCCGCCGTTCACGAGGGTGAAGGAGAAGATCGAGCCGATCAGCAGAGCGATGAGGGCGCCCGTGACCTCCCGCCACGGCGCCGGCGGGCCATCCTCGACGAGGCCCCGCTCCCGGGCCATGGCGATGACCACGGCGATGATCGGCGCCAGGCCGACGGCCAGCCCGTACGGACCCGCCGTCTTCACGCCGGCCGCCGCCAGCCCCAGGCACATGAGCAACCGCACGATGCCGTCGGACCCGAGGTACACGGCATAGGGCTTGAACCGACCCTGGCCACTGCACGCCCCCCGGGCGACGTGGCCGGCGGCCACACCCGTGAAGGCGAGAGCGAGGCTGACCACGAGCAGCACCTGGCCGTCGAACGACTTGTCCATCAGGACGCCGGCGCCGGCGGCCGTGCCGGCCAGCAGCAGCGCGAGCAGCCCGATGGCGAGCAGCGCGGCCCGCTTCAGCACCGGTCCGCCGCCGATGCCGGTGGCCCGCCGGGCGGCCAGGGCCCGGCTGATCTCCTGCTCGACGGGCAGGAAGAAGCCGGGTCCGACGAGGAAGACGAGCGTCCACAGCAGGGCCAGGGGGGCGTAGGCCTCGTCGCCGAGGGCCCGCTTGGCCACGGCGAGGAAGCCGTAGGCCGTGATGCCGGACACGACGAGCCCGACGCCGACCGCGGCGGTGCCCTCGGGCAGCGGGTTCCGGGCCGCCGCCCGGGCCCGGAGGGTCGTACCAGACCCCTCCATCTCAGGCACGGAGGACTGCTGGGAGCCCGGTCTGCACGGCCGCGATGATGCCCTGCCGGGCCCCGGCCACGTCGCCGTCGGTCAGCGTGCGGTCGGCGGCCTGGAACCGCAGCCGGTAGGCGAGGCTCCGGCGCCCGGGCGCAACGCCGGCGCCGCGGTAGACGTCGAACAGTCGCACGGCCACGAGCAGGTCGCCCCCGGCGTTCCGGATGGCGTCGAGCACGACGGCCGCCGGGGTGGCGTCGTCGACCTCGAAGGCGAGGTCGATGTCGCTCGACGGGAACCGGCTGAACGGCGAGAACGGGCGGTCGGCGTACGAGCGGTCGAGGATGCGGCCCAGGTCGACCTCGAGCCAGGACACGCGTGCCGCGATGCCGAACGCCTCGAGGACCCCGGGGTCGACCTCCCCCACCGCACCGACGATGCTCCCGTCGAGCACGATGTCGGCCGCTCGCGTCGGGTGGAGCCCGGGCGACGTGGCGGCGACGATGCCGGCGTCGAGCCCCAGGTGCTCGGCCAGCGCCAGCCAGTCCTCGACGGCCGCCGGCGCCTCGGCCCCGACTCGCGCCGCGCCGAGGTGCTCGCGCTCGTCGGGGAGGTCGGCGGCCGGGTCGGCGGGCCGGCGGAAGACGTGGCCGATCTCGAACAGAGCGACGTCGTCGAGGCGGTGCGAGAGGTTGTAGGCGACCGACTTGAGCAGCCCGGGCAGCAGCGACGTGCGCAGGACGGATTCGTCGGCCACGAGCGGGTTGGTGATCGTGATGCCGTCGTCGCCGAGTCCGGCCCGGGCCTGGTCGCCGGGGGCGAGGAAGGCCATCGGCATCGCCTCGGAGTAGCCGAGCCCGATCAGCGCGCGGCGCACGGCCCGGCGCTCGTACTGGCGCACCGTGAGCTCGCCGAAGTGCGCCGACGCTGGCATCGACGCGCCGATGCGGTCGTAGCCCCAGTGGCGGCCGACCTCCTCGACGAGGTCGATCTCCACGGCGCAGTCGGGTCGCCACGACGGGATCGTGACGTCGTGGTCGTCGCCTGCGGCCGCGACGACGAAGCCGATCGGTTCGAGCTCGGCCCGCACGTCGTCCGGCGCGAGGGCCGTGCCGAGGATCGCGTTGACCCGGGCCGTGCGAAGGCGGACCGGCACCGGTTGCGGCAGCTCCCCCCGCTCGTCGACGGTGCCTTCGCACGTGCCACCGAGGAGGTCGACGAAGCGGCCGATGGCGCGGTCGATGCCCGCGGGGTCGCAGCCCTTCTCGAAGCGGGACGAGGCGTCGGTGCGAAGACCCAGCCGGCGGCCGGTCTTCGACACGGCGAGGGGCTGGAACCAGGCCATCTCCACTACGAGGTCGGTGGTGGTGTCGTCGATCTCGGTGTTCTCGCCGCCCATGATCCCGGCGATGCCGACCGCCCGGTCGTCGCGGTCGACGATGAGGAGGTCGTCGGCGGTGAACCGGCGCTCGACGCCGTCGAGGGTGACGAGGGTCTCGCCGTCCTTCGCCCGCCGCGTGCCGAGCACCCCGCCGGGGACTTTGACCAGGTCGTACGGGTGGTTCGGCTGGCCGAGCTCGAGCATCACGTAGTTCGACACGTCGACCACGTTGTTGATCGGACGCATGCCGAGGAGCGTGAGACGCCGGGCGATGGTGGGATCGGACGGGCCGACGGTGACGCCTTGGATGACCGTCGCCGTGAAGCGCCCGCACAGGTCGGGCGCGCCGAGCCGAACGCCGGCCACGGTCGACGGTCCCGCGCCGGGGTGCTGGATCGAGGGCAGGGCGAATGGCAGGTCGTGGTAGGCGGCGAGGTCGCGGGCGACACCGGCGACGGACATCGCGTCGGGCCGGTTCGGGTTGATCTCGAGGTCCCACAGCAGGTCGGCCTCGATGCCGAGCGCGTCGCGGATCGGGGTGCCCGGTTCGGCGGAGCCCGGCGCGAAGACGAGGATCCCGCCGCCCTCGTCGGACAGCTCGAGCTCGCGGGGTGAGCACAGCATCCCGTTGCTGTACTCGCCGAGGATCTTGCGCCGGCCGATCTCCATGCCGCCCGGCATCGTGGTGCCGACCGTGGCCAGCGGCACGAGGTCGCCCTCGGCCATGTTGAACGCGCCGCACCAGACCTCGACCGGATCGGCGAGGCCGGCGTCGACGGTGACCCGCTGGATCTTGTTGGCGTCGGGGTGCTGGCGCAGCTCGAGCACGCGGGCCACGACGATGCCGTCGAGGCCGCCGCCGATGTGGACCTCCTCCTCGACGGCCATGCCCAGCATCGAGAGGTCGTGCGAGATGCGCTCGACCGGCGCGTCGAACGGCGCGAACTCACGCAGCCAGGAGAGGAGCACCTTCATGTCGTCACGTCCGTGGTCCTAGAACTGTCTGAGGAAGCGGACGTCGTTGGTGATGAGGTCGCGCATGTCGTCGACGCCGAAGCGGGTGATCGCCAGGCGGTCGATGCCGAAGCCGAACGCGAAGCCCTGCCACTCCTCGGGGTCGAGGCCGCAGTTGGCGAGGACGTTCGGGTGGACCATGCCGCAGCCGCCCAGCTCGAGGAACGTGCCGTCCGGGCGGATGATGTCGAACTCGGCCGAGGGCTCGGTGAACGGGAAGTACGAGGGGCGCAGCCGGCTGGCGAACCCCCCGCCGAAGAACGCCTTCGTGAAGGCGTCGATGGTGCCGGCGAGGTGGGCGAACGTGATGTCGCGGTCGATCACCAGGCCCTCGATCTGGTGGAAGACGGGCAGGTGGGTGGCGTCGGCGGTGTCCTGGCGGAAGACGCGGCCCGGCATGACCGAGTAGATCGGCGGCGGCTGGCTCGTCATCACCCGCACCTGCACCGGCGAGGTGTGGGTGCGCAGAAGGGTGGCGCCGGGCTCGCCGTAGTCGACGTAGAGCGTGTCGTACATGTCGCGGGCGGGGTGGCCGGGCGGGAAGTTGAGGGCGCCGAAGTTGCGCCAGTCGGTCTCGACCTCGGGCCCCTCGGCCACGGTGAAGCCGAGGCCGACGAACACGTCCTCGAGGCGTTCGAGGGCCTGGGTGACGAGGTGGAGGTGGCCCAGCCGGCGACCGGCGACCACTTCCGTGAGGTCGAGGCGTTCGGCGTCGAGCCGCGCGGCCCGGTGGGCGGTGGCGAGCGCGGCCCGGCGCGACTCGACTGCGCCCTCGAGCCGGGCCCGGGCGTCGTTGAAGGCCAGGCCGACCGTGCGGCGCTCGTCGGGCTGGAGGCCGCCGAGCTTCGCCTTGAGGTCGTTGAGCTCGGACTTCTTGCCCAGCAGCCGGGTCTCGAACGCCCGCAGCTCGTCGAGCGTCGCGGCTGCGGCCACCTCGGCCGCGCCGGCGTCGGCGATGCGCGCGATCTGGTCCAGCATCCCGAGATTCTGGCGGCGGCCTGGCTCGGCCTACGAATTGCTGCCGGCAGCCAGCAGCGCGTCGACGTCGACCAAGGGGATGGTGAACCGGAACGTCGCGCCGGCCCCTTCGACCGACGTGGCCGAGAGGCGACCGCCGTGGGCCTCGACCAGGCCCCGGCTGATCCACAGCCCGAGCCCGGTGCCGGTGGGCTTGCCCTGGTCGCGGCGGAAGAACTTGCGGAACACCCGGCGTAGGTCGACCGCGGGGATGCCGTCGCCGACGTCGGAGACGGCGACCTCGACGGCATCCTCCCCCACCGTGCCGACGACCCGCATCCCGACAGGCGAGCCGTACTTGGCGCCGTTCTCGACGAGGTTCGTGAGGACCTGCTCGAGCTTGTCGGGGTCGGCGTAGACAGTCGGGAAGCCCGCGGGGAACACGACCTCGCAGGCCAGGTCGGTGTAGGTGACGGCGAGGCGCTCGACCACCGTGGCCGCCAAGTCGGCAACGTCGACCATCTGGCGGCGGAGCACGAGGCGGCCGGTCTCGAGGCGGGAGATGTCGAGCAGCTCGGTGATGAGGCGGGTGACGCGGTCGGCGTCGTGGTGGACCTGGCGCAGCATCATCTGCTTCTGGTCGTCGCTGACCCGGTCCCAGCGGTTGAGGAGCAGCGACGTGTACCCCTTGACCGAGGTCAGCGGGCTGCGCAGCTCGTGGCTGACGGTGGACACGACCTCGGCGCCGGAGGGCTCGCGCTGCTCGCCCCGGCGCGGCGCCCGCAGCGCGAGCAGCGCGCCCGTCAGGGCGCCGTCGGCGTCCCGCTCGTAGCGGGCCGTCACCCGGACCGGCAGGCGGTCGCCGTCGATCGAGACGGTGAGGGTCAGCTCGGGCACCGAGGTGACCGACCGCAGCGCGGCCGAGGTCGGCCAGCAGGCGCCGAACACCGATCGGCCGTCGCCGTCGTGAGGGTCGAGCACCTCGAGCAGCGCCCGGCCGACGAGCGCATCGGCCGACGACGACCCGACCAGCTCCACGGCGGCGGCGTTGGCCGCGGTGATGACGCGGTCGGCGTCGAGGCGCAGCACCGGGTCGGGCAGCATGTCGAGCTCGACGGCGTCACCCACGGCGGCGGGCCACCTCGAAGCACAGGATCGTGCCGGCCATGGCGACGTTCAGCGACTCGCCCCCGCCGGCCATCGGGATCGACACCCAGCCGTCGAGCGCATCGGCGACGGCCGCAGGGAGGCCGTGGGCCTCGCTGCCGAGCACGAGGGCGACGTCGGGGGGCAGGTCGGCCTCGTGGTGGGGCACGCCGGACCGAGCCCGGCTGCCGATGCGGCGCCGGCCGGTGGCGGCCACCTCCTCGAGCACCGTCACCGCCTCTCCTCCGTCGATCACCGGGACACGGAGCACGGCACCAGCCGATGCCCGCACGCACTTGGGGGACCACGGGTCCACCGAGCCCCTCGTGAACAGTACCGCCCCGAACCCGGCTGCTTCGGCGCTGCGCAGCAGGGTCCCGGCGTTGCCCGGGTCGCCGACCTCGACCAGCACGAGCACTGGCGATCCGGCCTCGACAGCCTCGAGGGCGGCCGGCCGGCGGGTGGCGACCGCCGCGATCCCCTGCGACGTCGTGGCGTCGGTCACCCGGCCCAGCGCGCCCGGCTCGACCAGATGCACCTCGACGTCGGCCCCGCCGACGAGCGCGGGCAGGGCGACGTCGGGCTCGACGAACACCGCGACGGCGAGGCCGGCCGCCACCGCATCGGCGACGAGGTGCGGGCCTTCGACCACGAACGCGCCCTCGCCGGTGCGGAAGCGGCGGTCGGTGGACAGGCGGCGGAGGCGCTGGAGGCGCGGGTTGCGGGGCGACAGACGCGCCACGCCCCGGTCTGTCACGACGGGTCGCTCCCTGACCCCCGGGCCTCGGGACGTTGCCCGCCGGCGGTGTCGGGAGCCCTGGCTGCTTCCGGCTGCGGCCCGGGGGCCATCCGCTCGACGGGGTGGCCGGCGACCGGGGCGTCGGGCATCGGCGGTGCGATCAGGCGGCCGCGGCCTCGGCCTGCTTCACGAGAGCGGAGAAGGCGGCGGGATCGGTGACGGCGAGATCGGCGAGGACCTTGCGGTCGACCTCGATGCCGGCCGCCTTCAGGCCGGCGATGAACCGGCTGTAGCTGACGCCTTCCTGCCGACAGGCCGCGTTGATTCGCTGGATCCACAGCGACCGGAAGTCGCCCTTGCGGGCCCTGCGGTCGCGGTACGCGTACTGCAGGCTGTGCATGACCTGCTCGTTGGCGGCGCGGTAGCTGCGGCTCTTGTTGCCGTAGTACCCCTGGGCGCGTTCGAGGATCTCGCCGCGCTTCTTCTTCGCATGGACGGCGCGCTTGACCCGGGCCATTCCTGTTCCTCCTTGATCGTGGTGACGTGGCGGCGGCCGTGCGGCCGCCGGGGACGGCTGCTAGCGGCCGAGCAGGCGCTTGATGCGGGCGCCGTCGCCGGGGGCCAGTTCGACCTCTCCCGAGAGGCGGCGCTTCTGCTTCGGCGACTTGGTCCCGAAGTTGTGCTGCATGAAGGCGCGCTCGCGGAGGATCTTGCCGCTCCCGGTGACCTTGAAGCGCTTCGCCGCGCCCTTGTGCGTCTTCATCTTCGGCATCTGAGCCTCCTGTGGTGCGCCCTCAGGCGACGGGTTCGCCGCCCTGGGCTGGGATCGTGTCGTCGAGCGCCGGGGGCGGCGTCGTGTCGCTGTCGTCGCTGTCGCTGTCGTCGACGTCGGTGTCTTCGGTGTCGTGGATCTTCTCGAGGTCCTCGAGGCCGAGGACCGGTGTCGCGTCGTCGGGATCGGCATCGGCTGCGGCCGGCGGGTCACCGTCGGCTGCGACCCCGAGCTCTGCTGCCTGCTCGGCGAGGGCCTTCTCGTACGCCGCCCGCGCCCGCTTGTCGGGAGCCAGCACCATGATCATGTTGCGGCCGTCGAGCTTCGGGAAGACCTCGACCCGTCCGTAGTGGGCCACGGCGACCGCCACCCGATCCAGGATCTTCTGACCGAGCTCCGGGTGCTGCATCTCGCGGCCCCGGAACATGATCGTGACCTTGACCTTGTGGCCCTGGCCGAGGAACTTCTCGACCTGGTTGGTCTTCGTCTTGAAGTCGCCGATGCCGATCTTGGGTCGGTACTTCATCTCCTTGATGGCGACGGCGACGCTCTTGCGGCGGGATTCCTTGGCCTGCTGCGCGGCTTCGTACTTGAACTTGCCGTAGTCCATGATCCGGCAGACCGGCGGGTTCGCCATGGCCGCCACCTCGACGAGGTCGAGATCCTGCTCTCGCGCCATGGCGAGGGCTTCGGGCAGCGGCTTGATGCCGATCTGGCTGCCATCGGCTCCGACGAGTCGGACTTCTCGAGCCCGGATGCGATCGTTGATCCGGGGCTCGTTGTTCGCCGGCGGCGTAGCTATCGGGGGCTCCTCATGTTCAGCGTTGCTCTCCTCGGTCGGGGAAAAGTACGAAGGGCGGGCGTCAGTAAACCGACGCCCGCCCTGGGTGAGGGGGTATGTCGACCCGGCGCACCTGCTCGGTGGCCGGGTGGGGATCCGGAGACCCCGCTTCCCGAGACTCAGTTGTGAATGGACGAGCGTAGCGAACGGGACCCCGTCGCCGACAGTTACGGTGCTGCGCCATGTCTCTCTGGACCCCCGACGGCGAGCGCCACGTCCCCCGCCAGCCCGCCCCCGAGCCCGAGCGCGGTCCGGCCGGGCCCGACGAGATCGACCTCGACGACCTCTCCGACGAGGAGCGGGAGCGCCTCGAGGACATGGCCGCCCACATGGCCGACGTGCGGGCGCAACTGCTGCAGGTGCCGGCGGCGACTGTGGTCGCCAACCACGCCATGGGCCTCTACGAGCTGGCCGCCATCCATCTCTCGGTCGACCCGCCCCACCTCGAAGAAGCCCGGCTGGCCATCGACGCGATGGGCGGCCTGATGGACGCCACCGAGAACCGCCTCGGCGAGAACGAGCCCGTGCTGCGCGACGCGCTGGCGCAGCTCCGCCTCGCGTTCGTCCAGGTACAGGCCGCCGCCGGCGAGGGTCAGGGCCCTTCACCGCACAGCTGAGATGAAGGGTTGCCGACCGCCCCGGGCGAAGCCCCCGACGCAGCAACCCGGAATCGAATCGAGACGCAGGAAGGACCTGCGGTCAGGATCCGGCGCCCGGCAATCCATCCGCAGGTCCTGAGCCGCCGGCCCGGGTGGCCTCGATGCCGCGGACGTCGCCGTCGTCGTCGAGAAGGACGGCGACATCCTCGAATCCGTGTCGGGCCAGGTCGGTGTCGATGAGCTCGGCGTGGTCGCCGCCCAGCTCGAGCAGCAGCGCGCCGCCGGGGCGGAGGAAGCGGGCGCTGCCGCCCACCGCCAGGCGGAGGATGCCCGCACCGTCCGGGCCGCCGTCGTAGGCGGTCGCCGACTCGAACGTGAGGGTGTCGCGCTGGAGCGACCCCAGTTGTGCCGTCGGCACGTACGGAACGACGCCGACCACGACGTCGACGCGCCCCTCGAGGTCGCCCGGCACAGGCTCGAAGAGGTCGCCGCGGTGGGCCTCGACCCCGTTGGCCCGGGCGCAGGCGACCGCCCGCTCGTCGAGGTCGGTGCCGATGATCCGCGCCTCGGGGCGGTGGGCGGCGAGGGCGGCGGCGATGGCGCCGGAGCCGGTGCACAGGTCGACCGCAGTCCCGGTGGGCGGCAGGCGGTCGGCGGCCCGCCGGGCCAGCACCTCGCTGTGCCAGCGGGGCACGTAGACGCCGGGGTCGACGCGCAGCACGAGCCCGCAGAAGTCGACCCGGCCGGTGATCCAGGCCAGCGGTTCGCCGGTGAGCCGGCGCCGCACCATGCCCTCGAGGCAGGGGCCGTCACCCGCAGCCGCCACGACGAGCTCATCGGCCTCCTCCTGGGCGGCGACGAAGCCGGCTTCGGCGAGCAGGTCGGCGAGGGCGGCGCGCTCGTGCGGCAGGGGCGCCGTCACCCGCCCGTCGAGGGGCGGATCTCCGACGCCTCCCACCGGCCCAGGGGCCCGGCGACGACGACGAAGGAGACGTCGGTCCCCACCGCGATCGTGCGGCTGCCGTCGGCGATGCGGGTGCAGTGGAACGGGTACGCGTGCCCGTCGGCGTCGGTGATCTCGCCGAGGCCCCGCGGCTCGTCGAAGCCGACGACGGTTCCCTGGGCGACGCCGCTCAGCACCAGCGGACGGGTACGTGGTCGAAGGTCATGGCGCCGCTGGTCCTTCCTGTGTCTCCACTCGATTCCGGGTTCCCGCGTGGAGGGGCTTCGCCCGAGGCAGTCGGCAACCCTCCATCTCAGGACCTGCGGATGGATTGGCGCCGGACGACGTGTTGCCCGCAGGCCCTTCCTGTGTCTCCATTCGATTCCGGGTTCCCGCGTCGGGAGGCTTCGCCCGAGCCGGTCGGAAACCCTTCATCTCAATGGACGATCTTCGACAGCGGGAGCTCGATGAGATCGCTGGCCCCGGCGTCCTTGAGGGCCGGGATCAGGGTGTTGATCTGGGACTTCTCGACCACGGTCTCCACCGCGTAGCCGCCGGTGCCGAACAGCTTGGAGACGGTCGGCGACTTCATGGCCGGCAGCAGGCCGATGACGGCATCGAGGTCGTCGTCGCCCACGTTGAGCTTCACGAGAACCTTGCCCCTTGCTTCGAGCACGCCGTCGAGCAGCGTCTTGAGCTGGAGCATGGCCGTGCGCTTGGCCGGGTCGTCGTGGGCCGCCCGGTTGGCGATCAGCGCGGTGAAGCTCGACAGAACCTCCCCGATGATCTTGAGGTTGGCGGCCCGCAGGGCCCGACCCGTCTCGGTGCCGTCGACGACGCAGTCGACGATGTCGGGCACCTTGGCCTCGGTGGCGCCGTAGGACAGCCGGACGTCGGCCTTCACACCGCGGTCCGCGAAGAACCGCCGGGTGAGCTGCGGGTACTCGCTCGACACCTTGACGCCGTCGGGCAGGTCCTCGACCGACTCCCAGGGGGAGTCCTCGGGCACGGCCACGACGATGCGGAACGGGTTGGCCGAGGCCTTAGAGTACGGCAGCTCGCCGAGGGTGACGACGTCGCTCTCGGTCTCCTCCACCCAGTCCCGGCCCGCGATGCCGAGGTCGAACAGGCCCTCGGCGACGTAGGACGGGATCTCCTGGGGCCGCAGGATCCGCACGTCGTCGACCCGGGGGTCGGCGATCGACGCCTTGTACTCCACCGCCGAGCTGCGCCGGACGCTCAGGTCGGCCGCCTCGAACAGCTCGAGCGTGGCCTTCTCGAGCGATCCCTTGGGCAGCACCAGCTTGAGCACGACGGTCAATCTTGGCGACTGCGCCCACCGGAGGCGAACTCGATTTCGCCTCGCGTGCCGGCCGGAGGCGGCGTCAGGTGGTGCGGATGTCCCCGAGGAGGGCGATCATCTCGACCGCGGTGCGGGCCGATTCCTCGCCGACGTTGTGACCGCCGGCCTCCTCGCTGCGGGCCAGGGCCTGGTCGAGGTCCTCGGTGGTGAGGACGCCGAACACGACGGGCACTCCCGTGTCGAGACCGGCCTGCTGGATGCCCTCGGCGCACTGGCCGGCGACGAAGTCGAAGTGCGCGGTGTCGCCCCGGATGACGCAGCCGATGCCGATCACGGCGTCCCAGCCGGCCTGGGCGAAGGTCATGGCCGCCAGGGGGATCTCGAACGCGCCCGGCACCCACACCTCGCGACTGTCGCTCTCGGCCACGCCACAGGCGGCGAGGCCCCGCCGCACGCCGTCGAGCAGGCGCAGCGTCACGTGGCTGTTGAAGCGCCCGCACACCACGGCCACACGCCTGCCGGCGCCGGCGAGGTCGGGCTCGGGGACGCGCTCGTCCTTGGCGTCGACGCCCATCAGGCCTCGGGCGCGGCCACGGGCTCGGCCACCGCGTCGACGGGCTCGTCGTAGTCGAAGAGGTGGCCCATGCGCTCGCGCTTCGTGTTGAGATAGCGCTCGTTCTCCGGGTTCGACTCGATCACGAGCGGCACCCGGTCGACGATCTCCAGCCCGAAGCCCTCGAGGCCGCCCCGCTTGGCCGTGTTGTTGGTCATCAGCCGCATGGTGGTGACGCCGAGGTCGACGAGGATCTGGGCGCCGATGCCGTACTCCCGGCTGTCGGCCGGGAGGCCGAGCTGGAGGTTGGCGTCGACGGTGTCGAGGCCGGCGTCCTGTAGCGCGTAGGCCTGCATCTTGTGGCCGATGCCGATGCCCCGGCCCTCGTGGCCGCGCAGGTAGACGACGACGCCCGTGCCCTCCTCGGCGATGAGCCGCATGGCTTCGTCGAGCTGCGGGCCGCAGTCGCAGCGCAGCGAACCGAAGACGTCCCCTGTGAGGCACTCGCTGTGCATGCGCACGAGCACGTCGTCGGCCCCGGCGACCTCGCCCCGTACGAACGCCACGTGCTGCTCGCCGTCGAGCACCGACGCGAAGGCGACGCACTGGAAGTCGCCCCACTGCGTCGGGATGCGGCCCGACCCGATCCGGCGGACGAGCTTCTCGGTCTTGCGCCGGTAGCGGATCAGGTCGGCGATCGTGATCAGCAGGAGACCGTGCTCGTCGCAGAACTTCTCGAGATCGGCCATGCGGGCCATCTCGTCCTTGTCCTCGGTGACGATCTCGCACAGCACGCCCGCCGGGTAGCAGCCGGCCATGCGGGCCAGGTCGATCGAGGCCTCGGTGTGGCCGGCCCGCTTGAGCACGCCGCCCTCGCGGGCCTCGAGCGGGAAGATGTGGCCCGGGCGCAGCAGGTCACTCGACCGCGTCGACGGGTCGACGAGGGCCCGTATCGTGGATGAGCGGTCCGACGCCGAGATGCCCGTGCTCGTCCCGTGCCGGTAGTCGACCGTGACGAGGAAGGCGGTGCGCTGACTCTCGGTGTTCTGGGCCACCATCGGGTCGAGGTCGAGCTCCCGGGCCCGCTCGCTGGTGAGGGTGGCGCAGATGACGCCCGACGTGTGCTTCAGGAAGAACGCGATGGCCTCGGGCGTGGCGAACTCGGCCGCCATGATGAGGTCGCCTTCGTTCTCACGGTCCTCGTCGTCGACGACCACGACGATCTCGCCCCGCCCGATGGCGGCGACCGCGTCTTCGATCTCGGCGAGTTCCATCGTCAGCGATCCTTCCAGCTGAGGAGCCGTTCGACGTACTTGGCGGTGATGTCGACCTCGAGGTTCACCCGGTCGCCGGGCTGCCGGCGGCCGAGCGTGGTGACCTCGGCGGTGTGCGGGATGACGGCCACGGTGAAGGCGTCGTCGAGAGCGTCGACCACGGTGAGGCTGACGCCGTCGACGGTGATCGACCCCTTCTCCACGACGTAGCGGCCCATGCCCTCGGGCAGCGCGACCCGCAGGTCGGGGGCGGCGACCTCGACGACACCGACGCCGTCGACATGCCCCTGCACGAGGTGACCGCCCAGGCGGTCGGAGAGCCGCACCGGGCGCTCGAGGTTGACGGAGTCGCCGGGCTGGAGGTCGCCGAGGTTCGTGCGGGCGTAGCTCTCGTCGGAGACGTCGGCGGTCCAGCTGGCGTCGTCCCAGACGACGACCGTGAGGCAGCAGCCGTTGACGGCGATCGACGCGCCGAGCACGACGTCGTCGAGCACGATCGTGGCGCCGAGGCGGAGACGGGCGCCGTCGCGCGACAGCACGGTGCCGAGCTCCTCGATGATGCCGGTGAACACCTTCAACCCTCCCTGGGTTCGAGGTCGATGCGGAGGTCGTCGCCGAGGCGGCGGACGTCGGTGATGCGCCCCCGCCAGACGTCGTCGATGGTCGGCGCCCCGGCGCCGGTAAGCAGGGGCCGGCCGTCGTCGCCGCCGAAGAGCGCGGGCGCCAGGTAGACGACGTAGCGGTCGACGAGCCCGGCGCGGTGGAATGCACCCGCCACCGTGGGCCCACCCTCGACGAGCACCTGCAGCACCCCCTCGTGGCCGAGCCGATCGAGGGCGGCGCCGAGATCGCCCTGCAGCTCGGTGCACGGGTGCACTCGGGCGCCGGCGGGCGCGGTGCCGAGCACGACCCGCCGGGGCTGACCCCGAGCAGGCACGGGCGCATCGCGCACCGTGAGGGTGGGATCGTCGGCTCGCACGGTGCCGGCCCCGACGAGCACGGCATCGGACTCGGCCCGGAGCAGGTGGGCGTCGGCCCGCGCGGCCGCACCGGTGATCCATCGGCTCGATCCGTCGGGGGCGGCGGTGCGCCCGTCGAGGCTGACGGCCAGCTTCAGCACCACGTACGGGCGGGCCGTGCGGCGGTGGGCGAGGTAGGGCCCGAGCTGCGCC
>JACDCH010000051.1 GCA_013694495.1 Acidimicrobiia bacterium
GCTACAGCCGGCGCCAGCTGCCCGTTGCGGCGTCGTGGCCCACCCAGGCCTCGCCGTCCCAGCGGATCCAGATGCCGCGACCCGGATCCCACCGGGCGTCGGGCGCGGGCGGCCCGGCGAACCCGCCCGGCGCGGGCGGGTAGGCGCCCGGGTACCCGAGCGCCGAGCCGACGGCCACCGGGGAGCCCACCGCGTCGCGGCGCACGACGTAGGTGCTGGCCGCCATGTCGCCCAGCCGGCGGTTCCCCTCGGTCGTGAGCGTCATGACGAACCCCACGAGCGGCACGAAGTACGGGAAGGCATCGACGATGAGCAGGATCCAGCGCACGAACGCCTTGCCGACGCCGCAGACCTGGCCGTCCTCGCGCACGACCCGGATGCCGGACGCGAGCTTGCCGATCGAGGCCCCGGTGGTGCCGGTGAGCAGCACCAGGTTGAACAGCCACCAGCCGAGCGCGACGAGGGAGACGAGGCCGAACTCGCCCCCTTCGAGGGCCCAGGCGTTCTCACCGAGCCGGATGAACGTCGCGTTGCCAAGGGTCTCGATCTCGAAGCCGCTGCCCGCGCCGGGCACCTCGAACTGCTCGCCGAAGGACCCGAGGAGGATGCTCCACACGAGGATGCCGAGGAACCCGTCGATGACGAAGGCGAGCACCCGCCGCGGTACGACCTGAGTCGGTTGTCGCATCCCCCCAGCTTCGCCGACGGGAACGAGCGAGGGCGGCGAAACCCTCCCTCGGTAGCTTGCAGGGCTATGCCGGAAGCCGCCCCGAGCCTGTTCGACACCATCGTCAACCTCTGCAAGCGGCGCGGCTTCGTCTTCCCGTCGGCCGAGATCTACGGCGGCTTCCGCTCCACCTACGACTACGGGCCGCTCGGCGTGCACCTCCTGCGCAACGTCAAGAACGAGTGGTGGCGCTCGATGGTGCAGCTGCGTGACGACGTCGTCGGCCTCGACGCCGCCATCCTCGGGCCGCCCGCCATCTGGGAGGCGTCGGGGCACCTCGCCAACTTCACCGACCCCTTGGTCGACTGCCGCAACTGCAAGGAGCGCCACCGCCTCGACAAGCTCGAGGACCCGGACACCTGCCCGAGCTGCGGGAAGACGGGCACGCTCACCGAGGCCCGCCAGTTCAACCTCATGTTCAAGACCCACGCCGGGCCGGTCGAGGGGGCGGGCGCCGAGGTGTACCTGCGCCCGGAGACGGCGCAGGGCATGTTCGTGAACTTCAAGAACGTGCTCGAGACGAGCCGCAAGAAGCCGCCCTTCGGCATTGCCCAGGTCGGGAAGTCGTTCCGCAACGAGATCACGCCCGGCAACTTCGTCTTCCGCACGCGCGAGTTCGAGCAGATGGAGATGGAGTTCTTCGTCCCGCCGGCCGACGCGACCAAGTGGTACGAGTACTGGTGCCAGGAGCGGATGGACTGGTACATCTCGCTCGGCATGCCCGAGGACAAGCTGCGGCTCCGCCCGCACGAGGCCGACGAGCTGTCGCACTACAGCTCGGGCACGTCCGACGTCGAGTTCCTTTTCCCGTGGGGGTGGGACGAGCTCGAGGGCATCGCCAACCGGGGCGAGTACGACCTCGTCCAGCACGCCAAGCACTCCGGCGAGAAGCTCGAGTTCTTCGACCAGGCGGCCAACGAGCGCTACGTGCCCCACGTGATCGAGCCCGCCGCGGGCGCGACCCGCACCGCGATGGCGTTCCTCATGGCGGCCTACGACGAGGAGGAGGTCAACGACGAGAAGCGCGTCGTGCTCCGGCTGCACCCCCGCCTCGCTCCCTTCAAGGTGGCCGTCCTCCCGCTGTCGAAGAAGGAGGAGCTGACGCCGACGGCTCGCGAGGTGCTGCGCCTGCTGCAGCCCCACTGGCAGACCGACTACGACGAGACGCAGGCGATCGGCCGGCGCTACCGCCGCCAGGACGAGATCGGCACACCCCTGTGCGTCACCGTCGACTTCGACACGCTCGACGACCGCGCCGTCACGGTGCGCGAGCGCGACTCGATGGAGCAGGTCCGCGTGCCCATCGACGAGGTGGTCGACACCGTGCGCGCCAAGCTCGGCTTCTGATGGCCGAGGGCCCGCCGGCCGCCTCCTCCCGCCGTGTTAACCAAGGACCACCAGGTCCTGGCCGGCTGACCGGCCGGCACCAGTGGCAGCCGTGACCGACCCTGGTGGCGCCGTCATCCTCGTGACCGGCGTGCAGGCGGCCGGCAAGTCCACGGTCGCGGCGTTGCTGGCGGCCCGCTTCGACCGGGGCGCCCACGTCCAGGGCGACGTGTTCCTGCGGATGATCCGCACCGGCGGCGTGGCCATGGGACCCGGGGGAGGCGAGGCGGCCGAGGCCCAGCTGCGGCTGCGCCACCGGCAGTCGGCGGTGGTGGCCGACTCGTTCGCCGCCGCCGGGTTCACCGCCGTCGCCGAGGACAACGCTTACGGCGAGACCTGGCTCGACGACTGGGTCGCCGCCGTTCGGGCCCGGCCGGTCTATGTGGTGGTCCTGCTGCCCGACCCGGAGGTGGTCGAGGCCAGGGAGGCCGGCCGGGACAAGGCCGCCTACCGGCCCGCCGGCCACACCGTTGCCGACCTCGACGACGCACTTCGCAATGACACGTCGCGGCTCGGCCTGTGGGTCGACAACTCCGCGCAGACACCGGAGCAGACCGTCGACGAGATCCTCGTCCGTCTCGACGAGGCTCTCGTGAGCGGTGGCGGCGCGGGCGACGTTCCGGCGGCTGCCGAGTGGGTCGCCACCAACCAGCGGTGGTGGGACGAACGGGTGGCCATGCACGAGGCCAGCCCGTTCTACGACCTCGACGGCTTCGTGGCCCACCCCGACCGCATCCGCCCCTTCGAGGTCGAGGACCTCGGCGACGTCACCGGCAAGTCGCTCGTCCACCTCCAGTGCCACCTCGGCACCGACACCATCTCGTGGGCGACGCGGGGAGCCACCGTCGTCGGCCTCGACTTCTCGGTCCCGGCCGTCGAGGCCGCCCGCCGCCTCGCCGCCCGGCTCGGCTACGACGACGGCCGGGCCGAGTTCGTGGCCGCCGACGTCTACGACGCGCCCGCGGCCCTCGGCGGCCGCACCTTCGACGTCGTGTACACCGGGCTGGGCGCCATCTCCTGGTTGCCCGACCTCGAGCGCTGGGCGGAGGTGGCGTGCTCGCTGGTGGCGCCCGGCGGCGTGCTGTACCTGGCCGAGTTCCACCCGTTCGTCTGGGTGTTCTCCGACGGCGAGCTCGATGTCGCTGTCGACTACTGGGACCCGGGTACGGCCTACCCATCGCCGTGGACGTACGCCGGCGACGGCGTGCTGTTCGACAGCGACGTCGAGGTGCTGCGCAACACGCCCGTGGCCGACGTCGTGAACGCGGTGGTGGCCAACGGCCTCGTCGTCGAGCACCTGGGCGAGCACCCGTTCACGTACTTCAAGCGCTGGCCGTTCCTCCTGCGCGACGAGACGACAGGCCGCTACGAGATGCCGCCCGACCGCCCCCGCCTGCCCCTCATCCTCACGCTCCGGGCCCGCCGGCCCGCTTCGGCCGCCCCCGCCCCGCCTTCTTGACCGCCTCGGCCAGCAGGTACTCGATCTGGGCGTTGACCGAGCGCAGCTCGTCGGCCGCCCAGCGCTCGAGCGCCTTGTACAGCTCGGGGTCGATGCGTAGCGGGTACGCCTTGCGGGCGGCCATCCGTCAGCCCCCGTAGAGGGTCCCGGGGTTGACGACCGGCTGGACCCCTCGATCGGAGCACAGCACCACCAGCAGGTTGGAAACCATGGCGGCCTTGCGCTCCTCGTCGAGCTCGACCGCGTGCCGCTCGCTGAGCAGGTCGAGGGCGTGCTCGACCATCCCGACCGCGCCGACCACGATGCGCTGCCGGGCGGCGACCACTGCGCTTGCCTGGGCGAAGAACGCCAGCGCGGCGATCGTCGTGAGCAGCCCGAAAAGCACCCCGACGAACCCGTTCGTGGCCCGTCCGTGCCGCTCTTCCGCCTGCCTCGTCTCCATCGAACCTCCTGTCATCAAAGTGATATCACTCTGATATACCCGAGACGAGAACCCGTCAAGAGCGGCCCGCTAGTGTCGAACGACGTGCCCCTCGTCTACGCGTTCGATCACAAGCACAAGCGCCCGCCCATGCAGCTCAAGGATCTCCTCGGCGGCAAAGGGGCCAACCTGGCGGAGATGACGTCGGTGCTCGGCCTGCCGGTCCCGGCCGGCTTCACGATCTCCACCGACGCGTGTCGGGCCTACATGGCCGGCGGCTGGCCCGAGGGGCTCGACGTCGAGATCCGCAAGCAGCTCACCGGCCTGGAGAAGAAGATGGGTCGCACGCTGGGCGATCCCACCGACCCGCTCCTCGTCAGCGTGCGCTCCGGCGCCAAGTTCTCGATGCCGGGGATGATGGACACCGTCCTCAACCTCGGCCTGAACGACGAATCGGTCGAGGGCCTCGCCAAGCAGTACGACGACGAGCGCTTCGCCTTCGACTCCTACCGGCGGTTCATCGCCATGTACGGGCGCATCGTGCTCGACCTCGACGGCGCGCCGTTCGAGCGCCTGCTCGACACGGCCAAGGAGTGGGACGGTGCCACCACCGACGCCGACATCACCCCCGAGACGCTGCGCCGCCTCTGCGCGCGGTACAAGGAGGTCGTCCAGCGCGAGACGGGCACGCCGTTCCCGCAGGACCCGATCGCCCAACTGCGGGGCGCCGTCGAGGCCGTGTTCGCCTCCTGGAACGGCGACCGGGCCATCTCCTACCGGGTCCGGGAGCGCATCAGCCACGACCTCGGCACCGCCGTGAACGTCCAGGCCATGGTGTTCGGCAATCGCGACGACAACTCCGGCACCGGCGTCGGCTTCACCCGCAACGCGGCCACCGGCGAGAACGTCCCCTACGGCGACTTCCTCATCAACGCCCAGGGCGAGGACGTCGTGGCCGGCATCCGCAACACCGAGGACCTCGACGCCCTCGAGCGGGCGTTCCCCAAGATCCACAAGGAGCTCATGGCGATCTTCAAGCGGCTCGAGGCGCACTACAAGGACATGTGCGACACCGAGTTCACGATCGAGCAGGGGAAGCTCTACATGCTCCAGACCCGGGTGGGGAAGCGCACCGGCGCCGCCGCCCTCAGGATGGCGGTCGACATGGTGGCCGGGGTCAAGGGCAAGGGCGGCTGGAAGATCACCGAGGCCGAGGCCGTCCAGCGCATCACCGCCGAGCAGCTCGACCAGGTCCTGCACCCGCAGTTCGAGGGCACCGGCAAGGTCCTGTGCAAGGGCCTCGCCGCCTCCCCGGGCGCCGCCGTCGGCAAGGCGTACTTCACGGCCGACGACGCGGCCGACGCCGCCGATCGCGGCGAGAAGGTCATCCTGGTGCGCAGCGAGACGTCCCCCGAGGACGTCCACGGCATGCAGGTGGCTGAGGGCATCCTCACGGCCCGCGGCGGGCTCGTGTCGCACGCCGCCGTCGTGGCCCGGGGCTGGGGCATCCCTGCCGTCGTGGGCGCCGACTCGGTCAAGATCGACGGCAAGTCGTTCACCGCCGGCGGCGTCACCGTGAACGAGGGTGACATGCTCTCCCTCGACGGTACGAGCGGTGAGGTGGTGCTCGGAGCGCTGGCGACGAAGTCGGCCGAACCCCCGCCGGAGTTCGCCACCGTCCTCACCTGGGCCGACAAGATCCGCCTCGGCGGCGACTTCAAGGTCCGGGCCAACGCCGACAACGGGCCCGATGCCGCCAACGCCCGCCGGTTCGGGGCCGAGGGCATCGGCCTGTGCCGCACCGAGCACATGTTCCTCGGCGAGGACCGGTTGCCGGTCGTCCGGCGCATGATCCTGGCCAACACGCCCGAGGACGAGGCGGCCGCCCTCGAGGAGCTCCGCGTCGTCCAGAAGAAGGACTTCGTCGAGATCCTCGAGGCCATGGACGGCCTGCCCGTCACGGTGCGCCTCCTCGATCCGCCGCTGCACGAATTTCTCCCGAACGTCGACGAGCTCGAGATCAAGAAGGCCGTCTCGGGCCTCACCGCCGAGGAGGAGGACCTCCTCCGGGCCGCCCACTCGTGGGCCGAGTTCAACCCGATGCTCGGCACCCGGGGCGTCCGGCTCGGCGTCGTGAAGCCCGGGCTCTACGCCATGCAGGTGCGGGCGCTCATGGAGGCCGCCGCCGACCGGGTGGCCGCCAAGGGCAACCCGATCGTCGAGATCATGATCCCCCTCACCGTCACCCGCGAGGAGATGGCCGAGGCCCGCAGCTGGGTCGAGCAGGCCATCGAGGAGACCACGAAGGGCCTGAAGAAGAACCCCACCGTGCTGATCGGCACGATGATCGAGACCCCCCGCGCCGCGCTGCGAGCGGACGAGATCGCCGAGGAGTCCGACTTCTTCAGCTTCGGCACCAACGACCTCACGCAGATGGCCTTCGGGTTCTCCCGCGACGACGTCGAGGCCCGCATGATGCCGGCCTACCTCGAAGCCGGCCTCCTCAAGCGGAACCCGTTCGAGACCATCGACGTCGGGGGTGTGGGCGAGCTCGTCAAGATCGGCGCCAAGCGGGGCCGGACGACGAAGCCCGACCTCAAGCTCGGCGTGTGTGGCGAGCACGGTGGCGACCCCGAGTCGATCATGCTCTTCCGCGAAGCCGGCCTCGACTACGTCAGCTGCTCCCCGTTCCGGGTGCCGATCGCCCGCCTCGCAGCGGCGCAGGCGGTGCTGGCCGGGGGCTGACCGCCCGCTAGGCTGCGGCCTTCGTCGAAGGGGAGTATCCCTACCGCACGTCGTTCGTCATCACGGTCACGTGGCCCTCGGGCCTCGGGGCCCGGGCGGCGTGGTCCCTCAGGGGGCGGGAGAGACCTTCGGCTGATCCCTCACGAATCAGCCGGAAGGAACCATGCTCCCCACCCTCGCCGCCGCCGTCGCCGAACCCGACGACATCCGGGCTCGGTTCGCCGACCTCGACATCCAGACCTGGCACTGGGGCGCCCTCATCGCGTTCATCGTGGCGCTCGTCGTCGTCGACCTGCTCCTCGTGCACCGCACCGCCCACGTGATCACCGTCAAGGAGGCGGCGATCGAGTCGGCGGTCTGGATCTCGATCGGGGTCGCCTTCACCGGCGTCATCTACCTGCTCGCCGCCCCCGGCGACGGCGGCACCGCCGCCACCGAGTACATCTCTGGCTTCCTGATCGAGAAGTCGCTGTCGATCGACAACGTCTTCGTGTGGGCCGTGATCTTCTCGTTCTTCGCGGTGCCCCGAGAGTTCCAGTTCCGGGTGCTGTTCTGGGGCATCTTCGGCGCGCTCGTGCTCCGGGCGGCGTTCATCTTCGCCGGGGTCGCGCTCATCGAGAAGTTCGAGTGGGTGCTGTACATCTTCGGCGCCTTCCTGCTCTACACGGCGTGGAAGATCGCCCACCACGACGAGACCGAAGCGGTCGACTACAACCAGAACATCGCCATGCGGGCCGTCCGCAAGCTGTTCCCGACGACGAACAGCTACGACGGGCAGAAGCTGTTCACGATCGAGAACGGCAAGCGCGTGGCGACGCCGCTGTTCGCGGTGCTGGTGCTCATCGAGGCCACCGACGTCGTCTTCGCGGTCGACTCGGTGCCGGCCATCCTCGCCGTCAGCCGGGAGACGTTCATCGTGTTCGCGTCGAACGCGTTCGCCATCCTCGGCCTGCGGTCGCTGTTCTTCCTGCTCGGCGGCATGGCCGGCAAGTTCCGCTACCTCAACGTGGGGCTCGGCGTGATCCTCGCCTACGTCGGCGTCAAGATGCTGCTCGTGGGTGACCCGGTCAACTGGCACCCGCCCACCTGGCTCTCGCTCGTGGTCATCGGGGTCGTCCTCACCGTCGCCATCGTGGCCTCGCTGCGAGCCGACAAGCGCGAGGGCGACGGCGACGACAGCGTCGAGCACGAGATGGCCCTCGACGACGAACGGTGATCCCGTGACGCTGCCGTCGCCCGACGATGTGAGGCGGGCGACGGCGGGCCTCAGTGGCCGCATCCGGCGGACGCCGGTGTTCGAGGTCGACGGGCTCGGCCTCCTCAAACTCGAGCTCCTCCAGCGCTCGGGGTCGTTCAAGGCGCGGGGCGCCACGTGGCAGCTGCTCAACCGCGTCGACGACGCGCGAGCGCTCGGTGCGGTCGCCGCTTCGGGCGGGAACTTCGGGATCGCAACCGCCGACGCGGCCGCGCTCCTCGCCGTCCCCGCGACGATCTTTGTCGGCTCCACCATCGCCCCGGCCAAGATCGACAGGCTCCGGTCGGTCGGCGCCGAGGTCGAGGTGATCGAGGGCGGCTACTTCGAGGCCCAGCAGGCCGCCACGGAACGGGCCGCGGCCAGCGGTGCCCTCCTGCTGCACCCGTACGACGACGAGCACATGGTCGCCGGCAACGGCTCCATGGCGGTGGAGATCGAGGAGGACGTGCCCGACGTCGACACGATCGTCGTGGCCGCCGGCGGGGGCGGGCTCCTGGCCGGCGTCCTGGCCTGGGTCACCGATCGCGTGCACGTGGTCGCCGTCGAGACCACGGGCACGGCCACGCTGGCGGCGGCGCTGGTGGCTGGCGAGCCGGTCCACGTCGACGGCTCCGGTCTCTGCCGCGACAGCCTCAGCCCCGGTCTCATCGGCCGACTCGGGTGGGAGGCCGTGCAGCGGTGGTCGCCTACCAGCGTCGTTGTCTCCGACGATGCCGTCGCCGACGCCCAGCGCCGCCTGTGGTCCACCTGCCGCCTGGCCGCCGAGCCCGGTGGCGCGTGCGCCCTCGCCGCCCTGACGTCGGGCGGGTGGGAGCCGCCGGTCGGGTCGCGGACGGTCGTCGTCGTGTGCGGTTCCAACGTCGACGTGGCGTCGGTGGTGTAGCAAGGACGCCGTGCGGGTTCGGGTCCTCGGCGGGCTCTCGGTCGATGGCGTGCCCGAACGCGAGCTGGGGAGCCGCAAGGGGCGAACCCTGCTCAAGGTCCTGGCCCTGGCGCGGGGCGCGCCGGTGACCGTGGACCGGCTGGCCGAGGTGCTGTGGGGCGACCGACAACCGGCCCGGCCCGCCGACCAGGTCGGGGTGCTCGTGTCTCGCCTGCGCGGCGTGCTCGGTGCCGAGCGCCTGCCCCGCGCCGACGCCGGCTACGCCCTCGTCACCGAGTGGCTCGACGTCGACGAACTGG
>JACDCH010000503.1 GCA_013694495.1 Acidimicrobiia bacterium
CGACGCGCCGCAGCAGCGGCCGCAGCCCCCACCCGGTCCCCGTCAACGCTGCGTCGGCTGCTGAAGGACGTCGAGAAGGAGCTGGCGGCGCTGCGGCGCAAGCAGGCGCGCCTCACCGAGGCGCTGATCGGCGTCGTCGACCACGAGGCCCTGGCCCGCACCGGCGCCGAGCTGGCCGAGATCGACGCCGCCGTCGCCGCCGCCGAGGAGCGCTGGCTGGGCGCCGCCACGGAGCTCGACGACACTTGAACCCGGACGGTCAGAGCAGCACGTCGTCGACGCCGACGCTCTTCAGCACCGAGCGCACCCGGTCAGACGCCGGGTCGATGCGGAGCGTCCCACCGGCGGCCTCGCAGCGAGCATGGACCGCCATCAGCACGCTCACGCCGACCGAGTCGATGAACTCGACCTGGCTGCCGTCGACCTCGAGCTGGATGTGGCCCCGACCGACCTGGCCCATCAGGACGGACCGCACGTGCGGGGCCTGGTCGAGGTCGAGCTCGGCGGGGAGGCGGAACCGGATCGGATCGGGCCCGCCCTCCGTCGGCACCACCCGCTCCTCGTCCACGACGGCTGAGGCCTCGACCTCGGCCCAGGCCCGGGGTGGCTCGCCGGCTAGCTGGCGGACGAACTCGTGCAGGAACCACCGCCGGTAGCGGGCCACCGGTTCGGGCGCGGCCAGGGTCAGCAGGTGGCTGCCCGCCCGGCAGAAGCTGTCGGCCTCGTCGAAGAGGTCGTCGAGGCGTTGCGCCGCCTGCCCCGCGTCAGGAGGCAAGTGGTAGTCGAGGTCGATCGTCGTCGCGGCGCTCTCCTCGGCGGCGGCGAGGGCGGCGTTGGCGTCGACGGTGAACCCGCTGAAGCGCCCCCGCAGCTCGTCGACGAGCGCCAGGAGGCGCACCGGCACCGAGCGGTCGTCGGGCTCGGCGGCGGCGAGGAGGGCGAACTCCCGGTCGAGGGCGGCGTGGTGCTGGGACGACCACCGGTGGAGCTCGAGCGGCAGGCCGACGAGTCGCACCGGCTGGAGGTCCGGGTCGGTCACGCGCCGGTCCTCTCCGCGTGCCGGACCGGCAGCTCGAACCAGACCGTCTTGGCCGCCGGTTCGTGGTCGACGCCCCACCGGTAGGTGCAGCTGTCGAGGATCCGCAGGCCCCGCCCCGTCGTGGCGGTGCGGTCGAAATTCCGCTTCACCGGGACCCGCTCGGGCGCCGTGTCCCGCACGCCGATCCGTACCACGTCGTCGACCCAGCGGATGCTGACGAGGCACGGGGTGCGGGCGTGGAGCACCGCGTTGGCGACGATCTCGCTCAGGCAGAGCAGCAGGGCCTCGGAGTCGAGGACGCGCTCGGCAACGAGGGGTCGGATCCACCGCCGGGCCACCGACGGGCTCGTGCGCTCGGCGGGGAGCTCCAGCGTGAGGGCGACGCTCACGGCTCGGGCACCCGGGCGACGAGGAGGGCGATGTCGTCGATCCGCTCGCGACGCGGTCGGACCTGCTCGAGGCGGGCGCCGATGCCGGTGGCGAGATCGTCGGCGCTGGTCGTCGCGCCGGCGATCTCCCCCACGAGCTCGACGAGCTGCTCGGCGCTGAGGGCGGCGTCGCCGGGCACGTCGGTGACGCCGTCGGTGTAGAGCACCAGCGCATCGCCGGGCGCCAGCTCGAAGCCCACTTCCGGGGCGGCTCGCCACACCGGCAACCCGGGCGCCGTGCCCCCCGGCTCGATCGTGCTCGCCGACCCGTCGGCCCGCACCACGATCGGGCGCGGGTGGCCGGCGACGTGGGCGTGGGCGCACACTCTCAGCCCGTTCCGGGCCAGGCGCACCATGGCGACCGACACGAACGAGTGCGGCGCCTGCGTCCGGAAGCTGTCGTGGAGCCAGCGCAGCGCCATCGCCGAATCGCCGAGGTGGGCGACGACGGCGCGCAACGTGTGCCGGGCCAGCGCGGTGAGCGACGCCGCCTCGATGCCCTTGCCGCACACGTCACCGATGACAAGGGTGAGGTCGCCGCCGGTCTCGACGACGTCGTAGAAGTCGCCGCCGACGTCGACGCCGCTCCCGGGCACCCAGTAGCGCCCGGCGAGGTCGATCCACCCCGGGCGGGGGACGTCGACGGGCACGAGGCTGCGCTGGAGCGTGTCAGCGATGTGCCGCTGCCGGGCGAACAGGCGGGCGTTGTCGAGGCAGAGCGCGGCCCGGGCGCCGAGCTCGGTGGCCAGGTCGATCACGTCGTCGGGCAGGTGGCGGCCGCTGGGGCCAACCCCAAGGGCCAGCGCGCCGACGACGGTGCCGCGGACGACGAGCGGGACGATGGCCGCCTCGTTGATGCCCATGCTGCTCGAAGACGTGTCGTCGTCGGGCGAGCCGAACGCCCCGCCGGGCGCGTCGGGGCCCGACGCCAGGCGGGTGGCCTTGCCGCTCCGCAGGGCCTCGGCGATCGGGTGGTCGGCCTCGCCGAACACGCTCGTCGTCTCGCGGCGGCGCAGGCGGTCCTCGTCGACCCCCGGGGCCCGGACGACCCGGGTGATGGCGCCGTCCGGTTCGACCAGCGTGACCTCGCAGCCGTCGGCCAGCGCGGGGACGACGAGCTCGGTCAGTCGGCGCACGATCTGGGGCGGGTCCATGCTCGACTCGAGCGACGCCCCGGCGTCGGCAAGGATCTTCCAGTGCGACGCCAGCCGCTCCGCCCGGTGCCGGGCCTCCTCGAGCTGGGCGACGAGCGCGTCGCGGTCGTCGGGATCGCCGGGTTCGGGCCGCCCGGCCCGGTCGTCCACGCCGGGTTCCATCACCGTCGGGAAACGGTACTGGCTGGTCAGCGCCATCGGAGGTTTACCGGCCGCCGATCGTTGTTACTGTAGGTAACTATGGTGCTCGCCGCGCTCGCCGACGCCGGAACGCTGGGCGGCTCCCGCCTTGCGTCCTGGACGCCGCTCGTCATTCTCTTCTCGTTGTTCGGGGTGGTGCTCGTCACGCTGTTCCTGCTGGGACGGACGGACACTTCGTGGGGCGGCCTCCGGATCCTCTCGCGGCTCCCGGCCGGGCTCACCCGCCTGACGGGCGTCCCGGGCTGGGCCAGCACCGCCATCGGCCTCTCCCTCTTCGGCCTGCTCGTCGCCGGCCAGGGCTTCTACGACGACGTGTCGTGGCACATCGCCCTCGGCCGCGACGACAGCCTCTTCACCGCGCCCCACACCGCCATCCTCCTCGGGCTCGTGTTCATCCTGGGCGGCGCCGTCATGGGCACGTTCGTCGCCACGATGGACCGGGTCGAACCGGCGCTGCGGATCAAGTCGCTGCACGTGCCCCGCTCGCTGCTCCCCCTGTGGGCCCTCGGGCTCGGCGCGGTGAGCGGCTTCCCCCTCGACGAGGTCTGGCACAAGGCCTACGGCGTCGACGTCACCATGTGGAGCCCGACCCACATGCTGATGATCCTGGGCGCCACGTTCACCGGCCTGGCCGCCTGGCTCATCCTCGCCGAAGCCGGGGTCCGCCCCGGCGACGGACGCTGGGGCCGGGGGCTCCACTGCGTCGCGGCGTGGCTGTCGCTGCAGGGGCTGGTTGCCCCGCAGGGCGAGTTCAACTTCGGCGTCCCGCAGTTCAGCCACCTCTTCCACCCGATCCTGATCTGCCTGGCTGGCGGCATGGCGCTCGTCATCATGCGCATCGTCCACGGCCGGTTCTGGACGGTCGGCATCGTCACCGTGTCGTTCGTGCTGATGGGCTCGGGCCTGCTCGACATCGGCTCCGAGGACGGCGGGCCGGTCGACACCCGCTTCGGCGGCGTGTTCATCGCCAGCGCCGTGATCGTCGAGCTCGTGGCCTGGGCCCTCGGCACCGAGCGCCGGCTCCGCTTCGCCGTCGCCAGCGGGCTCGGCATCGGCACCGCCGGGCTGGCGGCGGAGTGGGCGTGGAACACCGACGCTTACCAGCCGTGGAGCACGGCGCTGCTGCCCGAGGCGGCCGTCCTCGGCGTGATCGCCGCCGTCGGGGCCGCGGTGCTCGGCGTCGCCTTCGCCCGGGCCGTCACCCGCGACGACGACCGCAGGACGGCCATCCCCGCACCGGTGCTGGCGCTCGCCGCCCTCGCCTGCATCGCCGTGATCCTCTTCCCGATGCGGCGCCCGACCGGCGACGTCGAGGCGGCGCTGCGCATCGAGCCGGCGGGCGAGGGCCTGGCCAACGTCGTGGCCGTCCTGTCCCCCGCCGACGCGGCCGACGACGCCTACTGGTTCCAGGTGAGCGCGTGGCAGGGCGGCGGGCTCGAGCTGGCCGAGATGGAGCCGACGGGCCGGCCGGGCGAGTTCCGGTCCGCCGAGCCGGTCCCGGTCGACGGCTTCTGGAAGACGCTCCTGCGCCTGCACCGCGGCGCGGAGATGATGGCCGTGCCGGTCTTCCTCCCGGCCGACCCCGAGATCGGCGAGGCCGAGATCTCCGCCGTCGACCGCACCCAGGCGTTCGAGCCCGAGCGCGACTACCTGCTCCGCGAGACGTTCGCGGGCAACGGCTGGCTCTCGCCCCTCGTCCACGCCGGCCTCGCCGCCGTCGTCGCGCTGTGGGCCCTGGCCTTCGTCGTCGCCGTGCGGTCCCTCAGCGGCGGCGCTCCCCCGCCGGCGGCCCCGGTCGACCGGCGGGCCGCGAACCTCACCCCCCGGCCCAGCACCGCCTGACCCCCACCGTTCTTCGGCACCAGCGTCTCAGCGGCTGAGACCGTGGTGCCGAAGAACGCTTCAGTCGAGGACGTCGGTGAACATGTGGCCGGCGTCGGACAGGAGCGCCAACGAGTTGGTGAGAAGCCCGCCGACGACCTCGGCGACCATGAAGACGCCGAGCACGCCGAAGGCGAGGGCGAGGCGACCCTTGTAACGCGCCCCCGCCGAGATCGACACGTGGCTGTGGGCGTGTGAGTGACCGTCGTGGTCGTGCGCGAGTGCCGGCGAGTCTGCCCCAACCCGGTCGGCGCGCCGTGGTGTCCTAGCCCTAGCCGAACTGGGGGCGGCCTCTCGTCGAGCGCTTGAGCTCGCTGAAGTGCGGGTTCGAACCGAGGGCGAGCACCGCGTCCCAGAGCTCGACGGCCTCCCGGCCCCTCGGGGCCTGGTTGATGACCGGCCCGAAGAAGCTGGGCCCCTCGGGCGGGGTGAAGCTCAGCACCGGCGTGCCGACGTTGCCGCCGCAGCGGTCGAGCGCCTCCTGGCCCTCGGCCCGCAGCAGCTCGTCGTAGTCGGTGGTGAACGCCGCCGCACCGAGCTCGACCGGATGGCCGAGCTCCTCGAGGATGCGCTCGACGCCGCCCGGGTCGTCGAAGGCCTCCGGGTTGCCCTCGACGTGGATCGTGCGCCCGAAGGCCGAGTACACCGGCAGCATGGCGTCGCGCCCGACGGCCTCCCGGACGGCGGCGGCGACCCGGAGCAGCTCGAGGCCCCGGGTGTGGCCCCGCTCGTAGCGCTCCGGGAAGTCCGTGGCGTAGTCCTTGTCGGCGTTGACCAAGCGGAGGCAGATGAAGCGCCAGTCGACATCCATCGGCTTCTCGGCCTGCACGTTGACGACCCATCGCGACGTGAGCCACGCCCACGGGCACACGGGATCCCAGAAGAACTCGAGGTCAGCCATGCCCAGCGTTCTACCGCCTGGCCGGCGCCGCCCGCACCGCTGCGGCCGCGCATCCCGGTTGCCCCGACGACGGGGCCTCCTGCTACCTTGCCCCCTCCACGCGGACGTGGCTCAGTTGGTAGAGCACAACCTTGCCAAGGTTGGGGTCGCGGGTTCGAATCCCGTCGTCCGCTCCCCGAAACCCCCGCCCAACGGCGGGGGTTTCTCGTGTCTGACCTGCGGGTATGCCTCGATCGGGGACGCAGGCGCGCCAGAGGTTGGTTCGAACAGACGTTCGAGGATCCGGTCCCGTCCGGGCCGATCCGACCCCGTTTTGTGCCCGAGTTGTGCCCGGCCCTGGCGCCCCAGCGTCGCTGACACGACGTCGACTACCAGATTCGTGGGTCGGGCTACTCCCGGTTGCCGCTGTCGTTGTGCACGACCCGACAGGGGCGGACCTTCAGCTTCTCAAGACCCACGGGACACGCGACTACTTCTCGCTGAACAGATGGACATCCCGGGTCCGAGGCAGCTTGACTGCCACCGTCTCAAGGGGGTCGCTGTCGAGGTCGTACGCCTTGAAGACCTCGACCTCAGCGAAGTCGCCGCCGATGCTCGTCTCGTCGACCAGTCGGAATCGACCGTTGACCGTTCGGGCCATGACGGGAGGGTTGCACGTAGCGCAGGCAGAGCGCTGAGTCCGTCGGCTTTCGGAGATTTGGACCGCGCGTCAGCGGCGGGAGCGTGGACTTGTCATCATGGCGACTGCATGAGTGACGGACCGGATGGCGGCCCACCAGCCCCCGCCGGCAACGTAGGGACCGGATCCCACCCTCTCCTAGCCGTGGAGGCCGGGGAGGGTGTCGGCGAGGAAGGCGGCGATGCGCTGCAGGCCCTCGGGGTCGTCGGCGCCGGCACCGGCCTGGACCTGGAACGAACGGCCGTCGTCGAGAAGCACCTCGACGGCGCGGGCGTTCGGCGGGAAGGACTCGAACGCCCCGGCGCCGATGCCGTCGATGATGGCCGACTCATCCGCGTCCTGCAGGGCCTGGCGATAACTGAAGTCGTCGAACCGGTAGGTGAGATACAGCACACCGCTGTCGGGGGCCGCGTAGCGGCACCCGGGCACAGCGAACGGGTCCTCCTCCTCGATCGTGAACTCGAGACCCGCCGCCTCGCTGATGTCAGCGACCGGGATCATCCCGCAGTTGTCCTCAGGGAAGGCCGCTGACGACGGGCCCAGCCCGCTCGCGGCGGCAGCGGTCGTCTCCGGCGAGGTCGACTCGGCATCGTCGCCGCTCCCGCCGCAACCGGCGGCGAGGACGCCGATCAACAGGATCGAGCTGGTTCGGACGCGAGTCATTTGCATCTCCTGGGCTGGTTCGTGCGAGGAGGATGGACCTCGACCGCGGGAGAGAACGTAAGCCCCACCGGCCCCCCGACGAATCAGGCACTTCCCTACATCGAGGCACGAAGGTGGGATGTTCGACAGCGCCGAACAGCGTGCAGGACCCATCAATCGTGGGCGCGCAATGTTGTTGACCCACCTTTCGTGGACCCGGGTTGAGGATACGTCCGTACTGCCATTGTGATGCCATGACGATCGCCAAGGACGATCGGCTCCAGATCCGGGTCGACCCGCGGGAGAAGCGGCTCCTCGAGCGCGCTGCTGCCGTGTCGCACGTGTCGGTGTCGGCCTTCGTGCTCCAGTCCGCGGCAGCGCAGGCGGCTGCGGTGCTCGCCGAGCGACCGTTGATCGAGCTCGGTCCGGAGGCGTCCGCAGCGTTCACCGCAGCGCTCGACGCTCCCGCCGCGGTGAACGAGCGCCTCGCCGCCGCCCTGTCACGGCCGCGGAAGTTCCGCTGGCTTGACTGAGGTTCGTCGCCCGGAGCCGCTCGACTCCAAGCGCCACGACCGGTCAGCTTTCGACTCGGGCGCGCCGGAGCTGGACGACTGGCTCCGGCGCTATGCGACGCAGAACCGCAGGGGCAACACCGCGGCGACGTGGGTGGTCACGGACCGCAACTCGATCGTCGTCGGCTACGTGAGCCTCTCGATGACCGGCATCGATCGCTCGACCCCACCAGCGCTGGTCGCGCAGCACGCACCGGACCCGGTTCCTGCCCTACTGATCGGGCGTCTGGCCGTCGATCGATCGGTCGGTCTCGGCATCGGCACAGCACTCGTCGCCCACGTCCTTGCGACAGCGGTCAGCCTCAACGACCAGGCCGCCTGTCGAGCCGTGGTTGTCACCGCGCTCGACGACGCAGCCAGGTCGTGGTGGGAGCGACTCGGGTTCCACCCCTTCGCCCCCGGCGACCCATCGGCGTTCGATCTCTACCTGCTCACCACCGAGATCGCGACGACCCTCCAGTCGCTCTCCTGACCGCGCCGAGAACCCGGATAGACCGCATCCGCAACGGTCGCCCTGAAGTGGCCGTCGACCCTCGCTACTCTGCTGCTACTCAAACTCCAACGGAACAGCTCGATATCGGGCGGGTACGGCTGCTCGGTTGGTCGGCGGGGGGCCCGTGGGCGGGCGGTCTCCAGCGGCTCAGGCGGTTCCAGCGGCAGTCGAAGTGAAGCGCCCCGGGTTGCATAGAGGCTCGGTGGTTTGGGTGGTGGCCGACTGAGCGACCGGTTCGCTGGGGTGCTTGGTGTCGCCGGCGGTGTCGGCGGTGTCCGCGGGGCTCTCCGTGGCGCTGAGCGTCGCACGCTTGTCGGCGCCGTAGACGGCCAGGTTCTGTTCCCACACCCGCAGCACCTCGGGCTTGAGGGTCGCATCACGCAGCGCCCGAGGCGACGGGGGCCGCTTCTTCGCGGCGTGGTAGCCGGACGGGGCGATCGGCAGCACCGCGCAGATCGGCTCGATCCCCCACAGCAGTTGCCCGCTGCGACGGCCCCGGTGTTCATCGATGAACCGGATCATCTCTTCGATTGGCGGTCGAGCTCCGCCCCGAAGAAGGACGCTGCCGCCTTCAATATGTCGCCGGTTCGGCGCAGCTCGGCGTTCTCGCGCTTGAGGCGCTTGAGCTCGGCCAGCTCCTCGGTGCTCGCACCGGGGCGGCGGCCCTGATCGCGTTCGGCCTGACGGACCCACAGCCGGACCGTCTCGGCCTTCGGACCCAGCCTTTCCGCGACCGAGCAGGGGCTGCCTCCCACTGGGATCCGTACTCGTGACCGTGATCGAGAACCATCCGCACCGCGCGCTCGCGCAGCTCATCGGGATACTTGCCATTCGAGGCATCGCTCCATCCTTCTCAAAGGCTGGAGCCTCCACCAGACCCGGGGCGCTTCACCGGTGAGGCTCGGCCATCACCTGGCCATCACCGGGGCGTGACACGGTCCTGGCGCTGACCAGCAGCGAGCTCGGGCGCCCACTCGGGCCAGTACCGAACAGCAGGCACGATCAGTAGGAATAGCGGTCGTGAGAATCCTCGCCCAGACCACGGTCCGATCACCTCCGCCTGATGCTGTCCAAACGAGTATCGCGCCCGCGAGCAGGACGAATGGAGAGAGCACAACCTTCCATTGTCCTGCAGCGCCGTCGCTCCTCCTGGTCCCCATACCAGAGCAACACCAGGAGTTGCTGCGAGTGACCGAGGAGCATCGAGCGGCTCGACGGCAGCGACGGCGATCCTCTGGCACCTCGAGGACGTCACTGCGCTGCACACCCTCAAGGTGCTGGTGGTCGATTCGGCGTGCCGAGGACGGCCGCTCATGCTCGATGGCGTGCAGAAGGGTCGAGGCCAAACATCGACCGCTACCCGGCTCCAGCGAGGACTCGACGTGGGCCGCCGATCAGGGAGCGTCAGCGAGAGCTCCCGAGGTTCGAGCGGCGAGTCAGTCCTCGCCTTCGAGCGCTTCGAGCATGACTCGCATCCGTGCGAGACCGGTGCGTATCCGCGTCTTCACGGTGCCCTCCGGAAGCGCCAAGGACTCCGCGACCTGCCGATAGGTGAGCCCACCGAAGTACGCCAACGCGATGGCCTCACGCTCGCCTTCCGGCAACATCTTCATCACCGCGATCAGACGCTCAGATAGGTCGCGCTGCACGGCGTACCACTCCACCGTTTGCACGCTCTCGCACCGAACAGCGTGGACCTGTCGTCGGACTCTCGACTGCTCCGAGCGCAGCACGTCGATGGCTCGGCTCCGAGTCGCTAGCAGGAGATACGCCTGGAGCGTTCCCCTCTTGGGGTTGAACCGTCCGGGCTCCAAGCCGAAGCGAAGCAGGACGTCCTGCACCACGTCCTGGGCGTGCTCGCGGCCTAGTAGACGCGCAGCGATCGCGAGCATCGCGCCCTCGTGCGGGTATGCGTCCGCTAGCGGTTCCGGATCGACAACTGCGTGAGCGCGCTCGTACGCCATCGGCCATCTCCTACCCCGGGTCTCGTGATCCCGAAACCGTCGCCCGATCGGCGGGCATAGGGTTCCCCGCCCGGCTCTCGGTGATCACGAAGTCGAGGGCGTCCGTCGGGACGGAAACGGCGACAATATCGGGGTCGCGACCTAGGTCGGTCGTCGCGACGAGGGCGCCATCTACCTCACCCCAGAGCTGGTAGGCCCTCCCCTCGGCAAGGGGTGTGAGGTTGTCGCTCCAGAGCACGCCCCGCCCGTCCGGGAGGACGACCAGATCGGCGAAGCGGTCGGCGCCGGACAACCGGATCCTCTGCGCGGCAGGTTGGTTGGCCACATCGAGCAGCTCGAGACGGTCCTCTACGGTCGCTAGACGATCGCGAACCCTCTGGTCATCTCGCTGGCCGAGCAGAGTGCCCACTCCTATCCCGAGCACCAACACTGTGAGCGCCGCCGCCAGGAGCTGCCAGGTGCGCATGCGCCCCGACCGAGCCGCTGAGCCCTCGACCCGAAGGCGGTCGAGGAGGGCTGACGGCTCGGCGCCCTCCGCAGCGAGCTGCAGGTTCGCGACCGGAGAGCCATACGACGCGAGCTCGGCCTGACAGATCTCGCACGTCACCAAGTGCGCCTCGAGCGCCACCCGCTCCGATTCGCTGACCGCCCCGAGCGCATACGCGCCGACCAACTCGGAGAGCTGCTCATGCGCATGGGGGGGGTAGCTCACAACAGCACTTGCCTACCCAAACGTCGGCGGATGCAAATGCGCACCTGCGGATGGTCTGCCCCGTGTTTGGCGACGTCGGTAGCCGGATTCTGATGCTGTCTCGAGGAGGGCAGCATGGGACGACGGGGCTATCCGCCCGACTTCAGGCCGCGGGTCATCGAGCTTGTCGAGAGCGGCCGGCGTGTCGCGGACGTCACCGGCGATCTCGGCCGGCGGGTTCGCCGCGATCTCACGCCTGGTGATGCACGTGATCTGCGGACGCGAGAACGAGGTCGACTGGGATGGTCACGCCGATCGTCTCGCGACGGCTCAGCAAGTTGTCGACGCGTTCGACCGATTCCTCGGAGCACTCAGCTCGGCCGGGCTGACGACCGAGGCAGCATGGTTCAACGGCGTACTCACTGACGCCGAGAACGAGCTCGCTCTCTCGGCAGCTGGTGTCCATGGCCACGAGAAGTCCCCGCTGGTGGCCAGCGGAAGTCCCCACCTCTCACTGAAGCCCATCCACGCCAAGTGCCCGGATCGCCGGATAGTCGGCGATCGATCCTGCATCCCGTTGCGCATCACCAGGCTGTTGGGCGACGTCACAGCTCCACTGGCGTCGACGGCAGCCCAACCAACAGCGGTGCCACGTCGCCGTCGACTGCCGTCAAGCCCTCCCCAACGTCGTAGCGAATGCCCATTGCCACCTACACAGCTGCCCGCGATGCGCGCGACTCGCGGCAAGATCTCGAGGCGAGCTGACGACTGCCCCCCAGCGCCGGTTGAGTCGCAGTCAGCGGGCGATGGTCCGATAGTCGAGGTTGAGGCTGGTGATCGCCGCGCGGATCCGTGGACCGTCGTCGCCGTCCCAGACGCAGAGTGGCCCGGCGAGATGCTCCGACGCCGCCACGCACTCGGCGCCAAGTGTCGACACTCGATGATCTGCCGCAATCTCCGCCATGCGATACGAGATCGTCCTGATCGGGACGACCTCGATGCTGTCGGGCAGGTTCAGCAGCCTCGAGCCGAGTGCCCGCCGACGCTCGCCGCTCCAACCGCCGGTCAGGGCGCCGCCACGAGCGGCGACCACGCTCCGGGACAGCCGGTACAGGTACAGGTTCGTGGTCGCCGGTTCGTGAGCGGCGAGCACGTCCCCGAGGCCGGCGGACACATCATCGGCAAGGAGGTCTCGAAGGAGATGATCGTCGAGGATCGCGCGACTCACGTGGTGGCGAGGTCGGAGTCGTCATCGACTGACCGCACGAACTCGGCGTGCTGTTCCCGAGTGACGAGATCATCGAGGAGCCTTCGGCCCTCGCCCTTGGGAACCGTCAACACCCCGAAGCCGAGATCGATGACGTCAACCGGACCGCCGTCGTCCAGTTCCCAGCGATGCCGGACGCCGGCAGGCAGCGACATCTGCCCCGAGGCGGAAACGAGATACTCCCGAACGCTCATGTCGACCACTGTACTTGGTGTCGGAGCGATGAGTACCAAGTGCCACAACGCCTAATACACGGAGATCCATCTGGTACCGCGTGTCTTTCGCTGGGCTCCGAGAGCGTGCGTCGATGAGCTTCGATCCTTGTCTGATCCGGTCCTCGACGGCGGCGGGTGATCACCGGTATTCGCTGGGTGATCCGCTGATCGACTCGTATTGTCGGCGTTCGTCGCCGGACGGGCCGAGATATGACCTGAACCTGTGGATCGGCGATCCGTTCGAGGGCGCGACGTACCTTTCTCGTTGAACAATCCGAGAGACTCCGGCGTTGGCGCGCCGGCGAGGAACGCACGCCGATGTTGAGAGTAGTGACCGATGACGACGCCCGTGCTGAGATGCACGGAGCGCTCGATGAGATCGTCCTCGGCGGAGCCCGGCGCATGCTGGCCGCCGCCCTCGAGGCCCAAGCCGACGGCTACATCGCTCGCCTGGCGAGCGAGCTTGAGTGGGGCCGGCGCTTGGTGGGCCGCAACGGGCACGCCGAACCGCGCACCATCACGACCGCCGCGGGCCGGATCGAGGTGACCGCACCGCGGGTCAACGACAAGCGGGTCGACGAGGACGGGTAGCGGTGCCGGTTCCGCTCGGTGATCCTGCCGCTCATGTACCTGCACGGGATGAGCTCGGGTGACCTCGCGCCGGCGTTGGCTGGGTTCTTCGGTTCGGCCGCGAGGTTGTCGGCGTCGGTGATGAACCGGCTCGCGACGCAGTGGTAGGCCGAACAGCGAGCCTTCGCCGAGCGACGTCTCGATGACCGGGACTTCGTGTACGTGTGGGCCGACGGCGTCCATTTCACAACGTGCGCCTCGAGGAAGAACGCCTGTGTTGCCTGGTGATCGTCGGTGTCCGCGTCGATGGCACCAAGGAGCTCGTGGCCATCGCGGATGGCTACCGGGAGTCGACGGAGTCCTGGGCCGATCTGCTCCGCGCGACACCGGTCGTCGCCCGTGACCGCAGCGCCTGCGCCCGTCGGGGCTCGAAGGTCATCGCCCTCGTCAGGCGATGTGCTGGCACCGTCACAACCTCGCACTCAATGGATGGTCTCGACCGGCCGGACGCCTCGTCCGCGTCAAGGGCTCAGGTCCTGCGATCGGCCCGCAGCGCTTCGCCGGCCGTCCAGACGGCGATAGCGGCGTAGGCCACGTCCTTGGCGAGGAATTGGCCGGGGTCAGGTGACAGGAACGGGATGCCGTACCCGGGCTGCCACCCGCCGGGGGTGGAGAAGACGAACGTGAGGGTCACGAGGAACAGCAGGAGCGCGCCCAGGCTCCCGATGGCCGAGACCTTCGGAGCGATCGGTCGTGTCGCGATCATCAGCCCGAGGATGATCTCGAAG
>JACDCH010000520.1 GCA_013694495.1 Acidimicrobiia bacterium
GCACGGCGGTGACCGCCTCGGCGTCGGGCGTGCCGGGCTCGAAGGCGAGGGCGCCGCTCACCGGCCCCGGAAGCCCGGGTCGCGCTTCTCGGTAAAGGCCTCGAGCCCCTCGCGGAAGTCCTCGCTCCGGCTCGACAGCTCCATGGCGAAGGCCTCGTTGCGGAGGTGCTCGTCGAGAGGAGCGGAGGCGCCGGCGTGCAGCAGCCACTTCGTCAGGCCGAGGGCGACGGTCGGACCGGCGGCCAGCTCCCGCGCCAGGGCGCCGGCGACATCGTCGACCTCGGCGCCCGCGACGGCCCGGTGCACGAGCCCCCACTCGGCGGCGGTGGCGCCGTCGATCCGGCGGCCGAGGACGAGCAGCTCGCGCGCCCGTTGGTGGCCGACGAGCCGAGGGAGCAGCCACGTGCCACCGCTGTCGGGCGTGAACCCTCGCTGGCTGAACGGCTCCCACACGGTGGCGTCATCGGCCACGACGGTGAAGTCGGCGGCAGCGGCGAGGTGCAGGCCGATGCCCGCTATCCAGCCCCGGGCGGCGCACACGACGGGCACCTGGACCGAGCAGAGCAGGGCGATCAGTCCGTGGGCCTGCGACGGCAGCCGGCGCTGGATCGACCCCACCCGGGGGCGGGGAGCGTCGCCGGTGTTGCGGCCCACGATGTCGAAGCCCGAGCAGAAGTGGTCGCCGGCCGCCTCCACCAGGATCGACCGGACGGCCTCGTCGCGTCCAGCCTCCTCGACGCGGTTCGTGAGGGCGGCGACCATGTCGTCGTCGAGGGCGTTGCGCTTCGCCGGCTTGTCGAGGCGCAGCCGCAGCACGCCGTCGTCGTCGAGCGAGACCCCGAGGTGCGGGGCCGAGTCGTAGGTCATCGATCGAACCCGGCGGCGATGGCGTCGAGGGCGCCCTGCAGGTCGGTGGCGCCGCCGGGCGGCTCGGGGAGGCGGACCTCGCCGTGCTTGCGGGAGGGCAGGAGGATGGTGGCGTGGCCTGGCGTGGTCAGCTCGCCCCGCTGGTTCTCGACCACGAGCTCCAGCTCGACTGCGGGCCGGTCGCCGTCGGCCAGGTACTTGCGCACGACCGTCCCCCGCAGCCACTGGGTGTCGCCGGTGTAGTTGAAGCGGCGGAACTCGCAGTCGAGCCTCCACAGCCAGCCGTCGTCGCCCATCCAGTCGGTGCAGACGTGCACGAGCCACGTCTCGCGCATGCGGCCGTAGTCGAAGGTGGTGGGGTTGCCGGCCCGCCGGGCGAACTCCGGGTCCCAGTGGACGCGCTGCATCACGTCGGGGATGTTGAGCTCGTCGCGGTGGAAGAAGCCCGGGATGCGGCGCCGCCGGGCGGCGCCCAGGCGCAGTGGCTTCACGCCGTAGAGGCCCATGCCCATGCCGGTGTGCCAGCACACGACGTCGGTGACGGTCAGCGGCCCCTTCACCATGGGCCCGACCTCGTCGCCCTCGGCCACGTCCTCCCAGAACCGGGGCTTGGCGCCGCGCGGCCCCTCGGCCTCGTACTGCGCCTCGATCTCGGCGACCTGCTCGTCGGTGTACGGCGCGATCACGACGGCGTCGTCGCGCTTGCGCTCGCGGGCCTTGGTGCGCTCGGTGCGGATCATGAGCCGCAGCTGCGCCGACAGCAGCGGACCGCCGGTGGCGCGGAAGACCTGGGCCGTCCACTCGTGCACGGCCCGCTCGGCGAACGCCGACGGCTTGTCGAGCACCCCGACGAGCGCGTTGCGACGGGCGACCCGGGTGCCGGGCCGCAGCGGCGACCACCACTCGCGCGTGCTCGCCGAGTAGAAGGCGTGCACCCCGCGCAGCGGGTCGCCCCTCATGAGATCGCGGTGCTCCTCGGCCACCGCCTCCACCTCGTCCTCCCCCACCAGCGTGTCGCCGCCGACGAGCGGTGGCGGGGCGATCGGACCGCCCCAGCGCGTGCCGACGCCGTAGCCCCGGTCGCACCACAGCGGGTTGTCGTCGCCGTAGCACTCGGCGACGTGCCGGAAGGCGTCCGCGTTCGGCTCGAGGTAGCGGGGCGGCAGCACGTGGGGCTCGGGGATGCCGATGCGGGCCCGCAAGCGCGCGATCCCCTCGTCGGTGATCGTCGCCGGCGGGCGTTCCTTGGTGCTGCGGGGCGCGTCGTCGCTCATGCCCTGAACGCCTCCGTCACGAAGTCCTGCAGCTCCTCGAGGCTCATCCGATCGGCCGATGCGTCATCCTCGCCGATCACCGCCGGATCGACGGCCAGGTACGCCGTGACGATGCCGGAGAGGATCCGGGCCAGCACATCGGGATCGCCGGACCGCAGGGCGCGCTCGGCTTGGCCGGCGGCGAACACCGACGCATGCACCGCCATGGCCCGCTCGAGGCCGCCGGCGTAGGCGCCGTCTACGCCGCCGGCCGGCAGCGGCGACCCGGCGCTCGACGTGCGCAGGTAGAGGCGACCGAAGTGCGGGTGGGCCCGGAAGAAGCCCACCTCGAACGCGACCAGGTCGCGCAGGCGCTGCACGGCGGGGTCCTGGGTGGCGGCCGCCGCGCCCATGCCGGCCAGGAAGGCGCCGCCCCGCCGCAGGAACACGTGGAGGAAGACGTCGTCCTTGTTGGCGAAGAACGAGTACACGGACCCGACGGAGAACTCGGCCCGCTCGGCGACCTCCTTCAGGGTTGCGTCGTGGAAGCCCCGGCGGCCGAACACCTCCTCCGCCGCGTCCAGCAACTGGGCTCGGCTCAGGTCCTGGTGCTGCAGCCGCCGCTCTTGCTTGCGCCCGGCCTTCATCGGACCTCGTCGAGGGGCACCCGGTCGCCGGCCTCGGGCTGCCGGCCGATCCGCAGGGGCGACAGCGGCGCGTCGACGAGGAGCGTGCGGTGCAGCGCCGTGGCCGCCGCCAGCACGGTGCGCCGCCACGGCTCCAGGTCGCCGCCCGGCTGCCACGCCCGCTCGTAGCCGGCCCACGTGGCCCAGTCCGGGATCGCCCACAGGAGGATGCATTCGTCGTCGAGGCCGAGCGCCGTGCGCCACGCCCCTACCAGCTCGAGGCCGGTGGCCTCGACCGCGGCGCGGCCGGCATCGCGCACGGCGTCGAGGAGGTCGCTCGCCAGCCCGGGCCGCACGGCGACCACCTCGTGAGCGTAGAGCCGGCCCCGCACGCCGGCCGCGGTGAGCTCGGTGATGGGCCGGGTCCACGGCGCCGGGACGAGGATCCGGTCGAAGCCGCCCCGCCGCAGCGACGCTGCGGCGGCCCACCACTCCGCCAGCGCCGGGTCCTGCGTGCGACCTCCGGCGAACTCGACCTCGAAGTTCCGGGCCAGCCCGTCCCAGCCGTCGAGCTCCCAGAGGTTGACGACCTCGGGCCACGCCCCGGTGGAGCCCACGGCGGCCCACACGCCGAAGCAGCGCTGGTTGCGCTCGGCCAACCCCACCGGCACCCAGTTCGCCGTCATGTGCTGCATGTATCGGGCGCGGTTGTGCCCGATGACGTCGATGCGCTCGTGGATGTAGAGCTTGTCGTTCACGGACCGGTCACGAGCCGGCCCCGCGGGTGTCGGCGGTCTGGTTCGACGGCCACTCCGGCCGGTGGTAGCCGTCGAAGCGGAGCTCCCCGCCCCGCAACTCCCGGATCGTGAGGAAGTCGCCCTTGTAGCCCTTGCGGTCGTGGGGGCCGAACTGGATGTAGGTGCCCGGCCCGCCGTTGGTCGCCGGCATCCACCGGATCCGCTCCATGCCCTCCTTCACCCAGCGGGGGTGCGGGATGGCGGCGTTGCCGATGCCGTGGATCGCGACGCGGGCGGTGTCGTAGGCCAGGGCGACGACGACGTTGCGCGTCGTCCGGCCGAAGCGGCGCTCGAAGCGCTCGACCATGGCGTTGTAGTTCGGGTTGGCGCCGTCCTCGCCGAGCTGGTCGATGCCGTGCCACCCCTCGAGCCCCTCGGCCCATGCGTTGGAGTTCGAATAGAACATGAACGCCGTGCCCATCACCCGTGGCGGGTCCCAGTCGAGCGCCTTCAGGGCCGACGCGAAGTGGAACGTCGCGTAGCCGTAGCCGCCGTAGTACAGGCCCTCGACACCGAGCTCACGCATCATGGCCAGGTCGTCCTCCAGCCCCCGGGGGTTGGGCTCGAGCTTCACCTCGCGCACCACCTGGAGCCCGAGCTGGAGCGCGGTCTCCCTGAAGTAGTCGGCGTAGTCACGCCCCGACGACCCCTGCTCCCAGAACATCCCGACCTTCTTGATGCCCCGTCCGTGCAGCCACTGCGCGCACATCACGCCCTCGGTGGGGATGTCGCCGTTGGCCACCGTGAAGCAGTGGTCCGACGCGAAACGGTGGGCGCCGGTCCAGCCGACGCAGGCCACGCCGAGCTCGTTGGCGGTGTCCTGCAGTACGAGCGAGTTGTCGGAGATCAGGGGCCCGAGCACGACCACGCAGCCCTGCTCCACCAGCCAGCGGTAGCCCTCGATGACCTTGCGGTAGTTCTCGCGCGGGAGGCCCCGGGCATCGGCGACGACGAGCTCGATCGGACCCCTCGAATAGACGCCTTCGTTGAGCGCATCCTCGATGGCGAGGATCGTCGGGTCGATCCAGTCGGCCAGCAGCTGCCCGAGGTCCATGTCGACGAGGATCCCGATCTTGACCGGCTCCCACGGGTCGCCCTGGGTCGAGACCCCCCGGGTGGGCGGATAGATCGTGATGCCCTGCACCGCCCGCTCGCCGGCGGCGCCACCGCCCTCGTACCACGCCCCGCCCTCACCGGCGGCACCCTCGAGGTGGGTCGACGTGCCGTGCGCGACGTTGCACACCGCCCGGTCCGCCTCTGCGATGCCGAGGTCCGTCGGCGCGGGGAACATCCGCTCGACGTACGTGTGCTCGTCGCTCACCCAGTTCTCCTCGGTGTTCGGGTTCAGTGCTTCGAACCGTAGTTCAAACAGCCTGACGCCGCGTTCACCAGGTCACGAGGGCGGGATCGACCGCTCGCAAGTGGTGCACCTCGTTGAGGCTGCGCACGATGCGCCGGTCGCCGTGGGCCACGATGCGGTGGACCGAGGCGTGGTGCGGCCGGAAGAACATGTCCTCCCCCACCAGGCCGAGGACGGCGCCGAGGTACGTATTGATCACGCCACCGTGGCAGGCGATCAACACCGTCGAGCCGGGATGGGTGGCGATGATGCCCTCGATCGCCATGAGCACCCGGTGGCGGAGCTCGTCGCCGGTCTCGCTGAACGGGTATACGTCCCAGCGCCGCTCCCGGGCGAAGCGCTCACGAGCGCCGCGCAGCAGCAGCGGGTCGACGGCGTCGAGCAAGGACGTGCCCTCGGGCAGGTCGCGGAAGAGCTCGATCTCCCGGAGCTCGGGGACGATCGCGACCTCGAGGCCGAGCCGGCCTGCGATCTGCGCAGCGGTGTCGGCCGCTCGCTGCAGCGGGCTGGCGTACACGTGGTCGATGCGCTCCGTCGAGAGCCCGACGCCGACGGCCTCGGCCTGGCGCCGGCCGAGCTCGGAGAGGGGCGGGTCGATCCACTCCGCCGGCGACGCGCGTCGCGGATCGCCCGGGACGTCCTGCTCGCCGTGGCGCACCAGGACCACGTGCGTGACCCCGTCGACGTCGCTGAGGAAGGCCCGGTCCAGCGCCGTCGGGGGCGGGGGCGGCGACGGGGGTTCGGCGGGCGCCGTCGGTGTCGACGGAGTCGTGGGGACAGCAGGACGTTCGGTCATCGCTTCAGCGCCTCTCGTACTCGATGCCGGCGGCCTCGGCGTCCCACGTCGACGGCGTCACGCCCTCCGAGCGGAGGTCGCGCTTGAGGACACGGCCCACCGGGCTCAGCGGGAGCTCCGGCCGGAACTCGATGTAGCGGGGCAGCGCGAAGTACGGCAGCTCGTCGACGCACCAACGGAACAACACCTCCTCGGTGAGGGCCGCGCCCTCGCTCAGCGTTGCGGTGACCTTGAGGTCGTCCTCGGTGAGGTCGCTGGGCACGGCGTGCACCGCCACGTCGGCCAGCGCCCCGTGTCCCATGAGGATGCGCTCGACCTCGAAGCTCGAGATGTTCTCGCCCCGCCGCCGCAGGTAGTCGGCCTTGCGGTCGACGAAGAACAGATAGCCCTCGTCGTCGATCCGTCCGACGTCGCCGGTGTGATACCACCAGTTGCGGCTCGTCTCCACCGTGGCCTCGGGCCGGCCCCAGTACCCCTCGAACATGGTGTGCGGCCGCTTCGGTCGGATGACGATCTCGCCCTCCGTGCCGCGCGGCTGCTCGAGGTCGTCGTCATCGAAGATGCGCACATCGAAGTGCTCGTCGTTGACGACGCCGGCCGCGTTCGGCTTGTTCTCCACCCCGAGGGGCTGCCACGAGATGAGGCTCGCCTCGGTCACGCCGTAGGCGCCGCTGAAGGTGGACACGTCGAAGCGGGCCTCGAGGATCGAGCCGACCTCGACGGGAAGCGGCGCCGCCCCGATGAGGCGCAGGGTTGCGTTCGCCTCGGGTCCACCCGACCGGGGCATCTCGGGGCGGTCGACGTCGTGGGCGAGGAGGTAGGCCATCGTCCCGAGCGTGGACGTCACGGTGGCACCGACCCGGTTCATCTCCGGCCAGAACCGTGAGACGGAGAAGCGGCGCTCGATGGCGGCCCTCCCGCCGTAGACGAGCGGGCCGAGGACGGCGGTGACGATGGCGTTGAAGTGGAACAGCGGCAGCGGCGTCCACACGACGTCGTCGGCCGTGCGGCGCCAGCACACGCCGATCTGCCGGGCCAGTGTGCCGTGGTAGTTGTGGCTGAGCATGCAGCCCTTCGACGGCCCGGTGGTGCCGCCCGTGTAGATGAAGGTGGCCACGTCGGCCGGCCGGACGGTGACTTCCGGCGGGTCGTCGTCGCCGGCGAGCAGGTCCGCCCAGGCGTGCGCGACCGGTCCGACCGGCGCCTCGGCCACCTCGTCGCCGATGACGACCACATGCTCCAGCGACGGCACGGAGCCGGCGATGCGGGCCACCCGCTCGACCAGCGCGGCCTCGACGACGAGCACCCGGGAGCCGGAGTCGGCCAGCTGGTGGCGGAGGTACTCGCCCTTGTATGCCGTGTTGATCGGGACGGCGATGGCACCGGACCGCACCGCTCCCCACCAGGCGAGGGTCGCCTCGGGGGAGTTCTCGATCAGCGTGGCGACGCGATCGCCGCTCCGCACGCCGAGCGCCGCGAACGCGTTGGCGAGACGGTTCGCAACGGAGGCCACCGCGGCCGCGGTCAGCTTCGTGCCGCACACGTCGAGGTACTCGGACTCCGGATCGGTGTCGAGCCGCCGCTCGAGGAGCTCGAACACCGTTTCGTTGCGGGCTTCGCTGATCCAGACCTGCTCGCTCATCGCTCGCGCCCCATCGCTGCGACCCTACCGACGCATGCGTGCGAAGATCTGACGGTGCGTCAGAACTCGCGGTTGCCCCGCACGATCCCCCAGGCGGTGGAGCTCGCCGCGACCCGCTTCGGCGCCGTCGAGGCGATGGTCGACGGCGATGAGCGGTGGACGTTCGCCGACCTCGCCGAGCGGGTCGACGTCGCGGCGCGAGCGTTCATCGCCAGCGGCGTCGTCAAAGGCGACCGGATCGCCATCTGGGCCCAGAACATGGCCGGGTGGGCCGTGGCCGCCCTCGGCGTGCACCGGGCCGGGGCCGCCGTGGTGCCGCTGAACACCCGGTTCAAGGGGTCCGAAGCCGCCTACATCCTCGAGGCGTCCGGCGCCCGCATGCTGTTCACCGTCACCGACTTCCTCGACACCGACTACGTGTCGATGTTGCCGCCGGAGCTCCGGCCGGCCGCGCTCGAGGAGATCGTGGTGCTGCGGGGCCCGACGGGGGACGGCACCACGGCGTGGTCCTCGTTCCTGGCCCGAGCCGAGCAGGTCGGGGCCGACGCGGGCCAGGAGCGGTCCGACTCGATCGCGCCCGACGAACTGTCCGACATCCTGTTCACCTCCGGCACCACTGGGAAGCCGAAGGGCGCGATGCTCCACCACGAGGCGTCGGTGCGGGCGTTCACCGCGTGGTCCGATGTCATCGGGTTGCAGGAGGGCGACCGCTACCTGATCATCAACCCGTTCTTCCATGCCTTCGGGTTGAAGGCGGGCATCCTGGCCAGCGTCCTGAAGGGGGCGACGATGATCCCGCACCCCGTGTTCGACGTGCCGAGCGTCATGCGACGCGTCGCCGAGGAGCGCGTCTCGATGCTCCCGGGCCCGCCGGCCATCTACCAGACGATCCTCGACCACCCCGACCTCGGCGCCCACGACCTCTCGTCGCTCCGCCTCGCCGTCACCGGCGCCGCACCGGTGCCCGTCGAGATGATCCGCCGCATGCGCGAGGAGCTCACCTTCGAAGCGATCGTCACCGGCTACGGCCTCACCGAGGCCACCGGCATCGCCACGATGTGCCGCCACGACGACGAGCCCGAGACCATCTCCGCCACCGCGGGCCGCGCCATCCCCGACATCGAGGTCCTCGTCGTCGACGACGAGGGCAGGGAGCTCCCCCGAGGCGAGGCCGGGGAGCTCGTCGTGCGCGGCTACAACGTGATGACCGGCTACTTCCGCGACGCCGAAGCCACGGCGGCGGCCATCGACGCCAACGGGTGGCTGCACACGGGCGACGTGGCCACCATGGACGAGGCCGGCTACGTGCGAATCACCGACCGGCTCAAGGATATGTTCATCACCGGCGGGTTCAACGCCTACCCAGCCGAGATCGAGGGGATGATGCTGCGCCACCCCGACGTCGGCCAGGTCGCCGTGATCGGCGTCCCCGACGAGCGCATGGGCGAGGTGGGGAAGGCCTTCGTCGTGCCCCGCGGCGGGGCGTCCGTCGACCCCGACGAGCTGATCGAGTGGTGCCGGCGAGAGATGGCCAACTTCAAGGTGCCCCGCTTCGTCGAGGTCGTCGACGAGCTGCCGCTGAACGCCAGCGGGAAGGTCCTCAAGATCGAGCTGCGCGCCCGCGGCTGAGCCGTCGACGCAGCGCACGGCGTCACCCACGTCGCGAACCGTGGTTCAATCGGCTGTATGGAGGCTCAGCCCGCGTTGTACTGGGACCCGTTCGACACGGCGATCGACGCCGATCCGTACGAGGTCTGGCGCCAGCTGCGTGACGACGCGCCGCTGTACCGGAACGACCGGCACGACTTCTACGCGCTGAGCCGATACGCCGACGTCGCGGCGGCCCATCGCGACCAGAGCACGTTCAGCTCGAGCCACGGCACCGTACTGGAGCTGATGGGCGAGAGGCCCTACCCCGGGTCGATGCTCATCTTCCTCGACCCGCCCGACCACACGCGCCTGCGGGCGCTGGTGTCACGGGCGTTCACCCCCCGGCGCATCGTCGCGCTCGAGGACCGCATCCGGGACTGCGCCGCCACGCTGCTCGAGCGCTGGCAGCCTGGCGAGCCGTTCGACTTCGTGCAGGACTTCGGCGCCCCGCTCCCGTCGATGGTGATCTCGGCCCTGATGGGCGTCCCCGACGCCGACCAGGCGCACGTGCGCGAGCTCATCGACACGATGTTCCACCTCGACTCCGAGCAGGGGATGATCAACGACGTCTCCTTCGCCGCCCGGCTCGAGCTGTGGGGCTACCTCGAGGCGGCCATCGCCGAGCGCGACCGTCGACCCCGCGACGACATGCTCACGGACCTGGTCCGAGCCGAGCTCACCGATGAGGGCGGCCAGGTCCGGCGGCTCACCACGCACGAGGCCGCCGACTTCGCCAACCTGCTGATCTCGGCCGGGACGGAGACGGTGGCCCGCCTACTGGGGTGGGCCGGCGTGCTGCTCGACCGCCACCCGGACCAGCGGGCGGAGTTGGCCGCGGAGGCGGGGCTCCTCCCGAACGCGGTAGAGGAGCTGCTGCGCTACGAGGCGCCCTCCCCCGTCCAGGGCCGGTGGGTCACCGCTGACGTCCACCTGCACGGCCGCACCGTGCCGGCTGGGTCGAAGCTGCTGCTCGTCACCGGCTCCGCCGGTCGCGACGAGCGCAAGTACCCCGACGCCGACCGCTTCGACATCCACCGCTCGTTCGATCACCACGTCTCGTTCGGGTACGGCATCCACTTCTGCCTGGGCGCGGCCTTGGCCCGCATGGAGGGCCGGATCGGCCTTGAGGAGGTGCTGGCCCGGCATCCCGAGTGGCAGGTCGACCAGGCGGGAGCCGTGCGCCTGCACACGAGCACGGTGCGGGGCTGGGTCAACCTCCCCGTCGAGTAGCCCGCCTGCGGCGCGGTGCCCGCGCCAGCGTCGAATCTGGTGCCCCGGTGACCTCGTCGTCCACCGGCCGGCCGTGCTGGACGGCGAGGCCGATCAGCACCGCCGTCACCTTGTCCTCGAACTCGGCGTCGCGGTCGGGCACGTAGCCCGACCCGAGGAGCGTGCGCAGCGTGGCCTGCTCCTCGGCCGGCCGCTGGGCCAGGTCGCCGTGCATGCGGGAGATCCACGGTCGGCCGTCGCCAGCGGCACTGGCCTCCCGCACGTCCTCGACGGCGGAACCGAGGGCGATGCTGCCGACCGCGTCCCACGCCGCCACTGCCGCCTTGTGGTCGAAGCCCTCGCGCACCAAGACGTCGAGCGCCCGGCCCACGACCTCGACCATGCGCTGCGGGTCGATCCCGCCGGCGAGGTAGTGCTCGATGAGCTCGGGCCGGCGGGCCATCGCGGTGCGCGTGTAGCGCGCCCATTTGCGCAGCCAGGTCGCCCAGTGCTGGCCGGTGTCTTCGGGCAGGTGGATCTCGGCGATGGAGTGCTCTGCGCCGAGGCGCAGCAGGTCGTCCTTGCCGCGGACGTAGTGGTAGAGCCCGGGGACGCTGACCCCGAGGTGGGCGGCGACCGAGCGCATGGTGACGTTGTCGAACCCGACCTCGAGCACGGCCCGGGCGATCGAGTCCCGGTCGATTCGGGGCGGACGGCCCACACGGCGGGGGGCGACCTCGCTCATGACCCGATGCTAGGTCGTCCCTTGCGGTGTCGAACGACTTTTCATACTGTCTCTGAAAACGAGACGAGGGGGACCGTCGATGTCGCAGAACCGCTGGGTCGTGACGCCGGAGCACTACACGGAGGCCGAACGTCGCTACCGCGATCCGGCCGACAGCGGCATGGTGGCGCAGAGCGTGCAGGTGTTCTACGAGACCGACCCCGCACAGCACAAGGCGACGATCCCCCCACCGCTCGAGGCCCACGAGATCCCCGAGGTGTGGGTGTCGATCGGCTGGATGCCGTTGATCTCGCTCGGCGTGGCCCAGGTCGCCCTGCGCTGCCGCCTGGCGGGCGAGGAGGGCTGGTACTGCCTCCACCTGCCCATGACCACCGAGGCAGCCGTCGTGGGCGGTCGCGAGCGCTTCGGCGAGAACAAGAAGATCGCCGACATCCGCTTCGCCAACGACGATGGCACCATCTCCGCCGGCGTCACCCGCTACGGCACCACGTACCTCGAGGTCGAGGGCATTGAGGTCGAGGAGCTCGCACCGCCCGCCGAGGAGGTGGTGCCGCACTTCTACTTCAAGTACTCGCTGGCGGCCGATGGGCAGGGCTACGACCACGAGCCGGTGCTGATCCGGTCCGTGCACACCCGCAAGCCCAAGCTCCTGCGCCGCCTCGAGGCCACGCTGACGCTGCGCGATTCCGACACGGATCCCGTCGCCGACCTGCCCGTCGTACGCCAGACGGCCGCCTTCTACACGGAGCGCACCGCGTACATCCGCGCCGCCCGCGCCGACGTCGAGGTCGACCCTGCGGCGTTCCTGCCGTACGTGTACCAGCGCTATGACTACGCCGGCCAGGGCTGACGGTGCCCATCGAGGACCTCGCCGGCAAGGTCGCCGTCATCACGGGCGGCGCCTCCGGCATCGGGCGAGCGCTGGCCGACGCGTTCGCGGCGGAGGGGATGAAGCTGGTGCTGGCCGACGTCGAGGCCCCCGCCCTCGACCAGGCGGTGCAGGACCTGCGCGACCAGGGCCACCAGGTCATGGGCGTCATCACCGACGTCACGTCGCCCGACTCGGTGACCGCACTGGCCGACGACGTCTTCGCGGCGCACGGCGCCGTCCACGTGCTGTGCAACAACGCCGGCGTCGGCCCGCCGAGCGCCAAGGTCTGGGCCACCACCGCCAACGACTGGCGCTGGACGTTCAGCGTCAACGTCTTCGGCGTGGCCCACGGCGTCCAGGCGTTCGTCCCCCGGATGCTGGCCTCGGGCGAGCCCGGCGTCGTGGTCAACACCTCGTCGCCCGACGGCCCCATCTCCCCGATGCCCCAGGCGTCGGTCTACGCCTGCACGAAAGCCGCGGTGACCGTGCTCACGGAGTGCCTCGACGCGCAGCTCACGGCCGACGGCGCCACCGTGCGGGCGTCGGTCTTCTACCCGTCCGGCAAGGGCCTGCTCGACACCGGGCTGTGGACGTCGGACCGCAACCGCCCCGACGTCCTCGCCCGGGAGCGACCGCGGGACACCCCGGCAATGACGGTCGCCGCCCTTCACGCCCGGGGCATCCCCATCCAGCCCCTCGACGAGCTGGCCCGCCTCGTGGTGGACGGCATCCGCGACGGCCGGTTCGTGATGATCCTGCCGAGCGATCAGACCGGGGCGACGCTACGGACCCGTCTCGACAAGGTCCTCCGCAACGAGAACCCCACCGAGGTCCACGAGCTCGGCTGACCGACGGCCGGCCGCCGCCCGCTGGTTCCGCCGACGATTCAGGCGTCGTCGAGGCCGCTGTAGAACTGCCGGCTCCAGCGCCGGTGGGCGAGGATCCCCTTCTCCTGGGCGGTGAGCACGGGCCGGGGGCGGTACACCTTGTTCTCCCAGATGGGGATGTCCTGGCTGACGCCCTCGGCGAAGGAGCGGGCGATGGCCGACACCGGATCGTCGGCGCCCGACGCCGGGTCGATGCTGAGCCAGTCGAGGTCGCCGCCGTCACGCTCGCCCTTGACGGTGAAGGTCCAGCGGACGTGGACGTTGTCCTCGTCGATCGGCGTCACCGTGGACAGGAACGACATGAACCCCGGCGAGCGCACGATGCCGAGGCCGAGGCCGAAGGTCTCCCGGACGAGGCCGGGCGACTCGGTGCGCTTGTAGGTGCCCTCGATGAGCTCCGAGCCGGCGGGGATCTCGTCGGTGCCGTGCACGAACTTGAAGTGGGCGAAGTCGTGGTTGTTCTCGGCCATCTCCTGGCACGAGGTCGACACCCGGAACTCGATGAGGCGCGGCGTGAGCCAACCGGGATCCTCGAACTCGTCCACGACCGGCACCTCGAAGAAGGGATCGCCGCCCTCGAGGTGATGCCAGGCGAAGACCAGGCCGTTGCGCTCGATGACCGGGTAGGTGCGGACCCGGGCCTGCGACGGGATGCGCTCGGACGTGGCGTACGGGATCTCGACGCACGCGCCCGACGCGCCGTCGAACGTCCAGCCGTGGAAGGGGCAGGCGAGGTGCTCGCCCCGCACGGTGCCGCCGACAGCGAGGTGGGCGCCGAGGTGCGGGCAGTAGGCGTCGAGGACCCGGGCCTCGCCCCCCTCGGTGCGGAACACGACCAGGTCCGTGGCGAAGTAGTAGACGGCGATGACCTGCCCCGGCACCAGCTCAGAGGCCAGGGCCACCGGGAACCAGCCGTTCGGGATCGGGAACGGGAAGCGGTCGCGGACCGTGCGCACCCGCACGCGGGTGGCGCCCGCGTCCAGCAGGTCGGCGTCCTTGGGCATGGGCAGCCCGACCGGCAGCACCTCGGACCGGACCGGGTCGACGATGGCCATTCAGCGCACCCCCTGCTCGATGGCGCCGCCGCCCTGGATGTCGGCGACGGTCGGGCCGATCCGATCGGCGAGCGGCCGCAGGGCGTCGACGTCGAGGCCGTACAGCACCACCGCGTTGAGCCCCAGCACCTGCCGCGCCTCCTCGACGGGAACGGCCCCGAAACGGGTGGCGATCCAGTGTCGCGTGTGCGGGTAGGTGCCCTCGGGGTGGGGCAGGTCATTGCCCCAGACGAGGTTCCCGAGGCCGATCTCGTGGCGTCGGTCGATCTCGTCCTGCCCCGGTGTCGACGCGGCCAGGAAGACGTTGCGGTCGACGTACTCGCTCGGCTTCATGGAGAGCTCCGCACGGAAGATGTCGCCGAACTTGCGCGTGTTGTGCGCACCGATCCACTTCTCGTCCATCCGCTTCACGAGGTCGGGCACCCACCAGGCGCCGTTCTCGGCCACCACGTACCGCAGTGTCGGGTGGCGCTCGAAGACGCCCGAGAGGAGGAGGACCCAGAGCGGCCGGGCCGCCCACCACCACGCCTCGGCGGCGTAGATGCCGACGAAGCCGGGTCCCATCTCGTAGTCCGCCGGGCCCGCCCCGGAGTGCGTGTGGAGCACCATGCCCAGCTCGGCGCAGGCGGCCCAGAACGGGTCGTAGGCGAGGTCGTGGTAGGCGGGGCGGTCGAACCAGCGGGTCGGGATGAGCACGCCGCGCAACCCGAGCTCGTGGGCGGCGCGTAGCTCGGTGACCGCTGCATCGACGCCGGCGGTGACCGGGACCACGGCGACGCCTATGCGCCGGTGCGAGCTCGTGGCGCAGAAGTCCGCCAGCCAGCGGTTGTGGGCCCGGGCGCCGGCGAAGATGACCTCGGGGGGCTCCCCGCCGACACCCGCGCCGAGCCCGGAACCGAACGGCGAGCTGGCCGTGCGCCCCGTGCCCAGGACGTCGGCGTCGGGGAAGAGCACCTCCGCCACCACGCCTTCCACGTCGAGCACCTTGTCGCGCGTCGTCGCGTCGAAGGCCGCCAGCAGCTCGTGGTCGCCGGTCTCCTCGTCCCACGCCTCGACGAACGCGGCGTTCGTCATCCGGCCCGCTTCGAGCGCGGCTCGGTGGGCGTCGAACTGCTCGTGCCAGACCGGATCGAGGTACTCGCGGTAGACGGCGGAGGGCGGCCCCGCATGGCCGTCGCCGGAGATCACCAGGTAGTTCGCCTGCCCCTCGGCATCGTTGTCACCGTCGGCCACGTCGCGCTCCTCCCCCGAGTTTCCAAACGTCCTATGAAAACTGCCATCGGAAGGCGAGGCTGTCAATCCGGCGTGAGTTCGGCGCGGTGCTCCGCGACCCAGGCGTCGACCCGGTCCCAGCGCTCCCAGCCGCCGTGCGCCTCGAAGGCGGCGACGAAGGCGGGCACGGAGTCGTCGACCCGGCGGGCCACGAACGAACGGGCGACCTGCAGGACCTGCTGCACGACGGAGATGAACCCGGGGCGGAGGTCCGCAGCCAGGCCGTAGGCGTCGACGATCACCTGCACCCGACGAGCTGCGTCGAGGTGGCCCCGCCCGCTGACGTCGGCCGACACCGGGTCCATGATCGGCGCCCAGTAGCGCGCCGTCATGGCCAGGTCCCACACCGGGCGACCGGGGGCGGCGAAGTCGAAGTCGATGAGCGCGGTCGCCCGCCCGTCACGGAAGACGACGTTCTCCGGGCAGACGTCGTTGTGGCAGAGGAGGGAGCCGCCTTCCGGGTCGGCGAGATCCGTGGGCCAGGTGACCACCTCGGCGTCGACCGGCACCTTGGCCGACGCGCCGTGGTAGCGCCGGAGCAGCCGGCCCACGCCGCCCATCGCCTCGTCGGTGAGCGACCACGCCGGGTACGGCGGGACGGCGACTTCGCCGTGGAGGAACTCGAGCTCCTCCCACCCCTCGTCGGTCCGAAGGCGGCGGGGGGCCGGGCTGCCGTGGAAGCCGACGTCGCGTAGGCACAGCAGGTAGCGGTGCACGGCCGCCGCATGCGGCGGGGCCGGTCGACGCACTGCCACTCCCCGGCGGTGCACTGCGCCGGCGTTGGCCAAGCCTCCGGCCAACGGCGTCCCCACCTCTGACGCGCCGTCAGATCCTTCCGTAGGATCGCCGGCCATGCCCGGAACCGTACGGCTCGACGTCGATGGTCCCGTCGCGGTGATCACCAACGACAACCCCGACAAGCACAACGCCTTCGACGACGAGATGGACCTCCGGCTGTTCGAGGTGCTCGGCGAGCTCCGCGGTCGCCCCGACGTCCGGGCCATCGTGTGGCGGGGCGAGGGCAAGTCGTTCTCGTCCGGTCGAGACGTCGGCGCCCTCGGTGGCGCCGATGCCGGCCTCAGCCACCACGAGCTGATGCGGCGTGGCCACCGGGGGATCCAGCAGCTCTTCGATCTCGATGCGCCGGTGATCGTCGCCGTCCAGGGTTGGGCCATCGGCGCGTCGTTCCAGCGGGCGCTCCTCTGCGACATCCGCATCGCCGCCGAGGGAGCCCGCTTCATGCTCCCCGAAGTCGGACACGGGGTGATCCCCGACACCGGCGGTGTCGCCCGCCTGTTCCAGATCTGCGGGCACGGCGTCGCGGCGGACATGGTGCTCACCGGCCGGGCGATGCCAGCGGCGGAGGCCCTCGCCCACGGTGTCGTCTCGAGGGTCGTGCCCGCCGACGTCCTCGACGAAACGGCCATGGAGATGGCAGCGAAGGTCGCCGCCGCCCCGGCCGTCACCGTCAAGATGGCCCGGCGGGTGCTCGATCACCTCGCGTTGCCGGCCGTGCGCGCTTCGATGGCCGAGGAGCTGATCGCGCAGACCTTCATCAGCCGGTCCGACGACATGGCCGAACTGCGGGCGGCCCGGGCCGAGGACCGCCCACCCCTCTACTCCGGGAGCTGACGTGCCCCTGCTCGAACCACCTCCCGTCGGCGCCACCGCCCTTCCGGCGGGCACCTTCGACGGCGCGACCGTGCTCGTGACCGGCGGCGGCACCGGCCTGGGCAAGGCGATCGCCTCCGAGTTCGCCCGGCTCGGCGCGGCGATCGTCGTCGCCAGCCGGAAGGACGAGCACCTCGAGGCCGGTCGAGTCGCCCTGGAGGAGCTCGGTGCTGCCGTCCTCACCGTGGCCTGCGACATCCGCGACCCCGACCAGGTCGCGGGCGCCGTCGACGCCGCGGTGGCGGCCGACGGCTTCGGCCTCCCGTCGGTGCTCGTCAACAACGCGGCGGCCAACTTCCCCGTGCCGGCCGAGGACATGTCGCCGAACGCCTGGCGCACCGTGGTGGACATCACGCTCAACGGCACGTTCTTCTGCAGCCGCGAGCTGGCCCGTCGCCACCTCGCGGCGGGCACGCCGGCGTCGATCATCTGCGTCGGCGCATCGTACGCCTGGACGGGCGGGCCCGGCTTCGCCCACTCAGCCGCGGCCAAGGCCGGCGTGAAGAACATGGTCGAGACGCTGGCCGTCGAGTGGGGGCCCTACGGCATCCAGGTGAACGGCCTCGTGCCCGGCCTGTTCCCCCACGCGGACATGACGGCCGACATCCGCGGCAACCTCGACCGCACGTCGGAGAAGGACGCCTGCCAGCCGGCGTTGCGCGTCGGCCGGCTGCGCGAGCTGGGATGGGCGGCCACGTTCCTGGCGTCGCCCTACGCCCGCTTCGTGTCCGGGCACACGCTCGTCGTCGACGGCGCGAACTGGCAGCGGCGGACCCTCACGAACCCACCGGTGATCACCGTGCGCGAACAGATGGGCATGGGTCCGTTCGAGGGCTAGCTTGTTCGTTCAGCGAGCTGAACGCTTGTTCAGACGCCGAGGGGGAGCTGCTGTGCATGCCGACGACCTGATCATGGTGAGCGTCGACGACCACCTGGTCGAACCGCCGGACCTCTTCCTGGAGCACCTGCCGGCGAAGTACCGGGACCAGGCGCCCACCGTGGTCACCCAGCCCGACGGATCCGACGTGTGGAAGTTCAACGGCGCCACCATCCCCAACATCGGGCTCAACGCCGTCGCCGGTCGCCCGAAGGAGGAGTACGGCATCGAGCCGACGGCCTTCGACGAGATGCGCCCCGGCTGCTGGGACATCAGCGAGCGGATCAAGGACATGAACGCCGGCGGCATCCTCGGCTCGATGTGCTTCCCCTCGTTCCCAGGGTTCTCGGGACGGCTGTTCGCGGCGGCCGACGACAAGGATCTCGCCTTGGCCGTGCTGCAGGCCTACAACGACTGGCACGTCGACTCCTGGTGCGGCGCTGCGCCCGGCCGGTTCATCCCGATGGGCCTCCCCGTGCTGTGGGACCCGGAGCTGGCGGCCACCGAGGTGCGCCGCCTCGCGGCCAAGGGCGTCCACTCGCTCACCTTCACGGAGAACCCGGCCACGCTCGGCTACCCGAGCTTCCACTCCGACCACTGGGACCCGCTGTGGACGGCGATGTGCGACGAGAACGTGGTGTTGTCCGTGCACCTCGGTTCGTCGGGCCAGCTGGTGATGACGGCGCCCGACGCGCCCATGGACGTGCTCATCACCCTGCAGCCCATGAACATCTGCCAGGCCGCCGCCGACCTGCTGTGGAGCCGGATCCCGAAGCACTTCCCCGACATCCGGATCGCGCTGTCCGAGGGCGGCACCGGCTGGATCCCGTACTTCCTCGACCGGGTCGACCGCACCTACGACATGCACCACCTGTGGACGGGCCAGGACTTCGGCGACCGCAAGCCCAGCGACGTGTTCCGCCATCACTTCCTCACCTGCTTCATCAACGACCCGATCGGCCTGAAGCTGCGCCACGACATCGGCATCGACAACATCGCGTGGGAGTGCGACTACCCCCACAGCGACTCGAGCTGGCCCTTCGCGCCCGAGGAGCTCGCCGAGGTCGCGGCCGACGTGTCCGACGACGACCTGGCCAAGATCACCCACGAGAACGCGATGCGGTGGTTCTCCTACGACCCCTTCGCCCACCGGGCCAAGGAGACCTGCACCGTGGCCGCCCTCCGGGCCGAGGCCGCCGGCCACGATGTCGCCGAGCGGAGCTACGACAAGGGTCGCTTCGAGAAGTCCGTCGGCATCGACCTCGGCACGTTGCACGAGCGCGCCACGGCCTGACGGTCCTGGTCGCCCCCGGCCCTCGCGGCGGGGCCCGCTGGCGTGTGTCGAGCGGGGCCCACCGGTACCCTCCGGCGCCCCATGAGCAGGTCGTCGGAGCTCGCGCTGGAGCAGGCCCACGTCGACCGGGCCTACGCGCGCCTCGCCGAGCTCCGCGAGAAGGTCGACACCTGGCGCAAGGAGGTACTGCTGCAGGGGGGCGGGACGTTCGCCAACCGGTTCGAGCGCGACCGCCTCAGCGACGCCTTCGCGTCACGGGCCGGCGACCTCGAGGTGGGCGGCGAGGCCCTGTGCTTCGGGCGGCTCGACCTCGTCGACGGCAACACGTTCCACCTCGGTCGGGTGAGCGTCGCCGACGAGGACGGCGACCCGCTCGTCGTTGACTGGCGGGCCCCGGCCGCCGCCGCGTTCTACCGCGCCACCCCGCTCGAGCCGCTCGGCGTCGTGCGCCGTCGCCACCTCCTCTGCCGGGGCCCGGAGGTCGTCGCCCTCGACGACGACCTGCTCGACCTCGACGCCGACGGCGCGGTCGAGGGTCTGGAGCTGGTGGGGGAGGCGGCGCTGCTCGAGGCGCTGGGGCGCCGGCGTACCGGGCGCATGAGCGACATCGTCGCCACGATCCAGGTCGACCAGGATCACGCCGTGCGGGCGCCGCTGGCTGGGGTCGTCGTGGTCGAGGGCGGCCCGGGCACGGGCAAGACGGCCGTGGCGCTCCACCGGGCTGCCTACCTGCTCTACGCCGAGCGCGTCCTGCTCGAGGAGCAGGGCATCCTCGTCGTCGGGCCCAGCCCCGCCTTCTGCCGCTACGTCAGCCAGGTGCTCCCCTCGCTCGGCTAGGAGGGCGTGGTCCTGGCCACGATCCCGGAGCTGGCGCCGCTGAAGCCGCACCGCACGGCCGACGAGCCCCACGAGGTGGCCCGCCTGAAGGGCGACGCCCGGATGGCCGGCTTCCTCGCCGCCGCCGTCCGCCTCCGCCAGCGACCGCTGCGTGAGGCGGTCGAGATCCCCCACGGCGCATACGTGCTGCGGCTCACGCCCGAGGCCACGAAGGCGATCGTGCGGCGGGTGCGCGGCCGGGGCGGCGACCACAACCACCGCCGGCCCCACGTCGAGCGGCTGATGCTCGGCGCGCTGTGGGAGCAGTGGAAGGCGGCCCGTCAGCGCGC
>JACDCH010000531.1 GCA_013694495.1 Acidimicrobiia bacterium
GCCCAAGGGCCGGCCGGCCGAGGGCTGCGGCGTCACGGCGATGAGCCGGCGCGGCCCGGTCGCCACCGCCACGCGCGACGGCCAGACGAAGTCGGTGTCGGCCGTCTGCACCCACCTCGGCGGCATCGTGGCCTGGAACGACGGCGACGGCTGCTGGGACTGCCCGCTCCACGGCTCCCGCTTCGACCACGACGGGACCCTCCTGCACGCCCCGGCGACCAAGGACCTCGGCCCCCGCTGACCGAACGGCGGCCCCCGGCGTGCAGGCCCTGAACACCGGGTGGATCAGATCGTGAAGGCGAGGTTGTCGACGACGCGCCGGCCGAGCTCGACGTCGCCCTCGAGCTCCACCTGGTCGGCGACCGACGCCGGGTCCACCCGGCCGCCGGCGAGCCGCGCGAACGTGCCGACGGGCATCCGCAGGGTGGCCGTGGGCGGGCCGGCGAGCGACTCGACGACGGTCGCCCGCTCGGCGACGTCGATCGAGATCGTGCGGCCGGACGGACCGGTGAGCTCGAACTGCACGGCGCTGCCGGCGGGGGTGCCGGCCTTCTTGCCGACGACGTAGCCGAGCGACTCGGTCATCTCGTCGAGGGCGAGCTCGACCGCGGGACCCGACTCGTGGCCGGGCCGGCCGATGGCGTCGCGGATGTCGAGCTCGTGCATCCAGCAGTCGAAGACGCGGATGCGCATGAAGCGGCCGTGGGTGTCGCGGCCGACGGGCGTGAAGCCCTCGGCGTCCCACGCCACCGGGTCCATCGACCGCAGCGTGTCGAGACGGGCGGTCGTCAGCTCCCGGAGGCGGGCGACGAGGTCGGCCGGGGGCGCGGTGGCCAGTCCGGTCACCCAGCTCTCGTTGAAGGCGCCGATGTCGTTGCGGACGTGGGCCGGTCGTTCGGCGTCCGCGTCGCCGCCGGCCGGCGGGTCGATGCCGATCAGCATCGACTCGGTGCCGATGATGTGGGCGACGGCGGCCCGCACGTCCCAGCCCGGGCACGGCGTGGCCGAGTCCCAAGCGGCGTCGTCGAGGCCCTCGAGCAGCTCGAGCAGCGACGACCACTCCTCGTCGAGGGCGGCGATCACCGGCTCCTTCGGCAGGAGGCGGGTCATGGGGTCTCCTTCTGGATGGTGATCCAATCGCGGGCTTCGAGGTAGGGGCGGAACCGCTCGGCGATGAGGGTGATGTCGGCCCTCGACTTCGGGCGCTGCAGCTCCCACACGTGGGGGAACTCCCGCCAGCCGCACACCAGCTCCCACAGCCGGACGGCGGCGGCGCCGGCCGGGTGGTCGACGAGCACGGGGCCGAAGAACGTCTGGCCGTCGTCGAAGCGGAGCACGGGGACGCCCCACCCGCCGGCGGCGACGACGGTGTCGTGCTCGGCCCGCACCTCGTCGTGGGTGGTCGGGTCGTCGATGGCCTCGTCGACGAGGCCGGGGTCGAGGTCGAGCTCGGCCAGCAGCGCCCGGGCCACAGCGGGCTCGTGGGGCTTGCGCCCCTCGACGTGGAGGGCGGTGCCCGCCTTGGCGTACCAGGCGTCGAGCAGCGCCGGGTCGTCGCGCCGCAGCCGGGCGCCGATGCGCATCATCGACCAGCCGTACGACCACGGTCGCTCCCACGGGTGCTTCTTGCCCTCGCCCCGGTTGATCTCCTCGAGCGAGAAGAACTTCCACCGCACGTCGACGCCGGCGTGGTCGCGGACCTCGCGGATCCACCACGACGTGGCGAACGCGTACGGGCACATGATGTCGAAGTGGAAGTCGACGGCCGTCGGGAGCGGGACTGACTCGGCGCTGCGGATGTCGGTCATGGCGCCGTCACCGTCCAGCCCCGCTGCTCGAGCTCGCCCGCGAGGAGCCCGGCGGGCATGCCCCGGAGGATGTCGAGGCGCTCGGCGTCGAGCCGGTCGGCCGCCGTGACCTGCGCGCCGTCGGGCCCGCCCGGGCCGGCGTCGTCGTCGCCCTCACCCTCCGACAGCAGACGGTCGATGAGCGCCGATGCCTCGCTGCCGGTGAACTTCCCGCCAGCCTGGCGCTGGGTGAGCCCCAGCGGCCCCCGGGCGTCGCGGAAGCTCGTGTGCCCCGCCTTGTTGACCAGCGCGAGGAGGTACTGCACCTGTTTGGCCGACGCAGGCGGACCGGACGACTGACCGAAGCTCATGCCCCGATACTCCCAGGTCCGGCCGGGCGGGGCGGCGGTGGCGCCCGGAGCGCCTCAGGGGCGGGCGGCCCCTGCACGGCGAGGCGGAGATGCAACCTCGCCTCGCGCAGGATGGCACG
>JACDCH010000573.1 GCA_013694495.1 Acidimicrobiia bacterium
CGCCTGGGCCGCGTACGAGGCCGGCGCCACCGCCCTCGACGCCAGCCTGGGCGGCATCGGCGGCTGCCCGTTCGCGCCCGACGCCACCGGCAACATCCCCACCGAGGACCTCGCCTTCCTGATGGAGCGCTCCGGTGTCGACACCGGCCTCGACCTCGACCTGCTGTGCGCGTCGATCCCCTGGATCGAGGCCCAGGTCGGCCACCCCGTCGCCGGCCTGCTCGCCAAGGCCGGCCCCTTCCCCCGCCCCTGACCCCTCGTTCTTCGGCACCACCGTCTCAGCCTCTGCGACTGTGGTGCCAAAGAACGAGGGGTGGTGGGGCTACCGCAGCGCGGCGTTGAGGGTGTTGAGGCGCTCGACGGCCTCGATGTACTCCTCGACGAGGCGCTGCACGACGGCGGCGGTCTTCTCGACCTTCTCGAACTGCCCGACCACCTGACCGACCGGGTTGAAGGCGACGTCCTTCGACTGGTCCGGGTACCGGTGCGTGGCCGCCACGGCGATCCCGCTGACCATGTACTGCAGCGGCATGTCGAGCGGCTTCGGCGCATCCGGCTGCTCCCACGCCTCGGTCCAGTCGTTGCGGAGCATGCGGCAGGGCTTGCCCGTGAACGAGCGGCTGCGCACGGTGTCGCGCGACCCGGCCGCGATGTAGGTCTGCTGCTGCTGGGGCGTGTTGTCCGCCTCCTCGACCATCAGCCACTGCGAGCCCGACCAGACGCCCTGGCAGCCCATGCCCAGCGCGGCGGCGATCTGGCCGCCACTGCCGATGCCGCCAGCGGCCAGCACCGGCGTCGGCGCGACCTCCTTCACGACCTGGGGCCACAGCACGATCGAGCCGACCTCGCCGCAATGGCCGCCACCCTCGCCGCCCTGGGCGATGACGATGTCGACGCCGGCGTCGACGTGCTTGCGGGCCTGGTAGGGCGAGCCGCACAGCGCTGCCACCTTCAGGCCGCGGTCGTGGATGTGGTTGATGATGTCGGGCGGCGGCGTGCCCAGCGCGTTGGCGATGAGGCGCACCTTGTCGTGGTTCAACGCGACCTCGAGCTGCGGCGTGGCGGTGGCCTCGGTCCAGCCCAGGAGCTGGAGCGAGTTCTCCTCCTCGGGCGGCGGCTGGGGGACGCCGTGGTCGACGAGCAACTTGCGGGCGAAGTCGAGGTGCTCGGTGGGCACCATGCCCCGCAGCATCTCGGCCAGCGCCTCGGGCGTCATCTCGGCGCCCATGCCCTCGTACTTGTTGGGGATGACGATGTCGACGCCGTACGGGTGGTCGCCGATGTGCTCGTCGATCCAGCGCAGCTCGATCTCGAGCTGCTCGGGGCTGAAGCCGAGGGCGCCGAGCACGCCGAGCCCACCGGCCTTCGACACGGCGACGACCACGTCGCGGCAGTGGGTGAAGGCGAAGATCGGGAACTCGATGCCGAGCTCGTCGCAGATCGGGGTGCGCATGGGCCAAGACTAGAACGCGTTCTAGTTTCGATCCACCTCGCCGCTAGCCGACGGGCGGCGCCGAGGCGTCGACGTCGGGCACGGTCGCGGTGTCCTCGGTGGGCACCGCGATCGACTGCGCGATGCCGCCGTCGGTGCGGTAGATCCCGCGTTCGACCACCACCGGCGACGTCGACTCGATGATGAGCGGGAGGCTGTCGCGGTTGATCGAGCGGCCCAGCTGCAGCACGACGCGCCCGCCCTCGGGGACCTCGACGCCCTCGAGGCCGGCCGGCACGAGCTGCTGGCTGCCGGTCGGCACGGTGACGGTGAGGCGGGCGATCGTGTCGGGTGACGGGTTGAGCACGACGAGGAACTCGGTCTGGTCGCCGCCCGACGGCGTCCCGCCGGCGGCGAGGAGCCAGCGGGTGGCGACGACCGGTGACCCGAGGGTGGCGCCGAGGCCGACCCGGCTCGACGACGCCCGCTGCCAGCGCTCGGCCACGACGGGGTTGCCGTTCTGGCTCCGCACGACCACCGCGTGACCGAGCCCGGGCGGCACGCGGTCCTCGGCGCCGAGGTCGACCTGGGCGAACTGATGGGGCGGGATCGACAGCTGGAAGGGCTCGACGGCGGTGACGATGGTGGGGTCGTCGGTGGGCGCCAGCACGAGCTCGACGTCGACCTCGGCCTGCACGTCGCCCGGGTTGAACACCGTGACGAGCTCGCTGACGCCGTCGTCGACGAGGCCTTCGGGGAAGTACCAGAGCAGGGCAGGCGACGGCGCCGCCGGCGTGACGGCGAGGCCCTCGTCGCCGTTCGTGTAGAGCTGGAGCCGGTCGACGACGAGCCGGCCGGCGCGGGCCACGACGGAGGTGGACACCTGCGCGTGGCGGCTCACGACGAGGCCGATGTCGACGGCGAGGACGGCACGGGCCGGCACCACGAACCCCTCGAGCTCGGGCGGCGAGCGCTGCCCCTCGGGTGTGGTGAAGCGCACGTCGACGACGGCGTCGTCGGGGAACGGGTTGAACAGCACCACCAGCTCCCGGGCGCCGAGCCGGGTGTCGCCGGCAGCCAGGAACCACGAGGCGGCCGCGGCCGAGGAGCACGGCGCGGCGTCGAGGTCGTCCTCGCCGCGCACCACGTGCTCGACGACCACCTCGCCGCCCTGGACCTCGATGAGGGCCGACGCGAACGGCGCCGGGAACAGGTCGCCGAGGCGGACCTCGAGGCGGGTGCGGGCCGGGATGTCGAGCACCTCCACCACCGGCTCCCGGGCCGCGACGGCCTGGCGACCCTCGACGTCGTCGGCGAGGGCCCCGCCGAACACGGTCATCGTGGCGGTGAGGCCGGCGTCGCCGGTGTTGGCGATCACGACCTCGTGGTCGGCGAAGCCGTCCGCGTCGGCCGTGCCGCCGGCGCAGAACCAGGTCGATCCCGCGGCCCCCGCCGGCGGGGCCAGCGGGGCGAGATCGGACGGCGTCGCGGCCACGACCTCGACGTCGCCACCGTCGACCCCGTTGGCGGGCGCCTCGGCGGCGACCGCGTCGTCGCCCCGTCGGTCGACCAGCGTGCTGGCGGCGACCAACCCGCCCATGGCGAGGAGCAGCACGACCACCGCAGGGA